>JAZNIQ010000173.1:0-7150 GCA_045577555.1 Candidatus Fimenecus sp. | reverse complement strand
ACCTTTCAGGCAGAGGCGACAAGGATATGGACTATGTTATTGAAAATTACGGAATAAGATAAAGCATAAAACAACAAGGCGGGATAACCCCGCCAAGTCGGATCGTAGCCATGTCGTTCTGTGAGCCAAGGAGTTGATTTATGACATTGTCTTCCTAAGACCGCTTGGCCTCCGACTTAACCTTTCAGGCAGAGGCGACAAGGATATGGACTATGTTATTGAAAATTACGGAATAAGATAAAGCATAAAACAACAAGGCGGGATAACCCCGCCTTTAATTTATTAAATCAAAAAACACTTGATTTATAGAATAAAATGTATTATAATTATTTGGCATTAAAATAACTTAACAAAATTATCGAGATGTGGCTCGGTTTGGTAGTATTGAATACGACCGCTGCCTGTGGCAGATGCAGGGAGTATGAAATGGGATAAAACAAGGAGTTATGCGAAATGGCAATGAGCAGAACGACTATGTTTTATCCGTAAGCCACGTAGTGGCGCGATTTAACTATGCACTGCTAAATTGATATAAACAACTTAATAAAATTATCGAGATGTGGCTCAGTTTGGTAGAGCGCCACGTTCGGGACGTGGAAGTCGCAAGTTCGAATCTTGTCATCTCGACCAAAAATCCTCCCGACTACGTTTTTCGTTGTCGGGAGTTCATTTTAACAGAGGAAAATTATGAACAGACGAAATGTTGACATGTTAAATGGCTCTTTATTTAAGAACATCATCATCTATACCATCCCAATAATTCTTACAGGAGTTCTGCAACTTCTTTTTAATGCTGCCGACCTGGTTATCGTTGGGCGCTTTTGTGGAAGTGTATCCGTTGCCGCTGTTGGTGCAACAGGTTCAATAACAAATCTTATCGTTAACCTTTTTGTAGGACTTTCTGTCGGTGCAGGTGTTGTTGTGGCACAGGCTCTAGGTGCTAATAACTTTAAAAAAGCTCACCGTGCAGTTCACACATCATTACCCATTGCAATAGTCGGAGGAATTATCCTCACAATAGTCGGCGTAACTTGTTCTGAAACTTTTCTTATATGGATGGACACACCCGACGACGTACTTCCTCTTTCCGCGCTCTATATGAAAATATACTTTGCAGGAATTATTTTTATGATGGTTTATAATTTCTGTGCATCCATTCTCCGTGCAACAGGTGACACAAAATCCCCTCTTATTTCACTGACTATTGCGGGAGTTATAAATGTAGTACTCAATGTTATTTTTGTTACGATATTTCATTTGAACGTTGCCGGCGTTGCTTTGGCAACTACAATTTCGCAAGGTATTTCTGCAACGCTTGTAGTTCTGGCTCTTGTTAAAAGAAATGATGCCTGTCAACTGCATTTTTCACAACTCAAATTCTACAAAGATGAACTTTTGCAGATGGTGAAAATCGGATTACCCGCAGGAGTTCAAGGTTCACTTTTTTCTGTTTCAAATGTTATAATTCAATCTTCCATAAATTCCTTTGGTTCAGCTGTTATGTCAGGTAATGCGGCCGCGTTAAGTATTGAAGGCTTTATGTATATAGTTCTCAATGCCTTCCACCAGACCACACTTAATTTTACAGGGCAAAATATTGGTGCAAACAAATACAGACGAGCAAAAAAGGTGTTTATCACCTGTTTGCTTTGTGTACTTATAATTGGTCTTACCCTTTCAATTGCTATGTACCTTTTAGGGCCTGAACTTTTATCAATTTATATCACAGACTCTGAAGAAGCAATCCATTGGGGACTGGTGAGAATGAGTTGTTTGTTTATCCCATATTGCTTATTAGGGCTTATGGATGTTTCAGGTGGCGGACTTCGCGGTATGGGTGTTTCCGTAACACCTATGGTTATTTCCGTCGTTGGTGTTTGCGGTTTCAGAATAGGTTGGATTTATACAATTTTTCAATTACCGCAATTCCATACTCCTGAATGGCTGTACCATTCTTACACCATTTCTTGGGGAATTACTTTCGTTGCACAAACCATAGTATATTTCATAATTTATAACAAGAAAAAGAGAAGTGCAAAGTAATGGAAGTGACAAAATATTTATTCTGCTATTTTACTGGAAACGAACCCGAAAACGAGTCTGTTCATTTTGCCGTTTCGGAAGATGGTTACAATTTTATGGCGCTCAAGGACAACAAACCCATATTAAAACAAACTTTGGGTACAAAATGTTGCCGTGACCCATATATTTTTCGAGGTCAGGATGGAATTTTCCATATAATTGCTACTGATATGCGTTGCTACGACGGTTGGGCAAATAACAACGCTATGATTGTGTGGGATAGTGTTGACCTAATCACTTGGCAAAAAGAAAGAGTCATCGATTTTTCTCAATTCGAGTCTACAAAAAGTGCTAATCGTGTATGGGCACCTCAGGTTGTTTTTGACAAACAAAGACAGGAATATATGATTTATTGGAGTCATAACAACAAGGATGAAGGTTGGCACACTATCCCTTGGTTTGCATACACAAAAGATTTTGTGACACTTACAACTGAACCACAGATTCTTTATAATCCCACAAGTGGTATGGCTGCCATTGACGGTGACATAATTGAAAAGGATGACAAATTTTATCTTTTTATTGCTGATGAAAAGCAAGATGGTATTTGTTATGTTGTTTCCGACAACCTTTCAGGACCATACTCTGAGCCTGAAAATAATAAAATTTCACTTGCCGATACTGCATTAGAAGGACATTGTATATATAAAATTCTCCATAGAGATAAATATGTGCTTATCGCCGACCAATTCAAATCAGGCGGATATTTTATGCAGGAATCAACAGATCTAATCCATTTTACCAAAGTAGATAAAGATAAAATTTCACTTGACCACTTGCATCCACGACACGGTTCTGTTATGCACATAACAGATGGTGAATATGAAAGGCTTGTAAATACTGATTTTAATACACAAAAATAAAAGGGACTTGATAGTCCCTTTTTTTGACAAAAAATATGGGTGCTTTTAAAACACCCATTATATTAATAATATCAAAATATAAATGAAAAGTCAATATTTTTTCAAAACTTTTATGAGCATAATACACAAATTCTACGTATTAAACAATTATAAACTATAAACTTTATACAAAAATACATATTGCAATATGCTTTTTTCTATGTTATATTATAGACACAGAAAGGAAATGGTGATACCAATGTACAGGTAAAACTAAAAGGTTCTGAAAAAAATAAAATTTAGTTTTAAAGAGAAAAAATAGTGTAGCAAGCAGCACAGACGTAAAGGAATACGGGTTCTAAAAAAGAAACGTAAATTTAAAATATAGATAAATGCTTGCAAACTAAAATTTATTTTCCAAAGAACCAACCGATTTGGTCTTCTGAATAATTGAAAATTAGGTTTCGATGCATTAAAGGTCTCGCTTTTCGAGAATGATTGATGACTGTAAAGAGTGTACCGGAGTTGAAAGTCAAAGGTTGAGAAGACAAAAAGCTGTAGAATGAGAGGTAGATAAAAAGATGTTAGATATCAAGAGTGAACAGAAATAACCCTCCGAGTCAGTGAAAGGTGTGTAAAGAAACATCGGCTCCGAGGGTTATTTCATTTTTGTGTTCACTTTTTGATAATATGTTGATTGTCGTCCCACCGGGGCGTTTTTTTATGCCCTGCAAATTAAAAGGAACAGGAATTTCCGTCCTGCTCCATTAATTTCTATTTGTTTAAGTCTTCCCAGTGAACAATTAACTGCTTTTGTCTCAAATTAAATGGAGGGTTAGACTCCCAAGCACCTGATTTTCCATATTCCTTTGCAGTTAAAACAGGGAAGCACGGATAATTAGGATAACGATAATCTGTCACAATGTTCAAAATTCTTCCGCTATTATAAATATCTATACCGTAAGCAATGTATCCCCTGCAATTTTTACCATTTATCGGTAGAGAAAATTCTCCAAATATTTTGCTCTCCTCCTGTCTTCCAAAGAAAACTGAATTTGAAACATAGGTTTCTTCTGTTAAAGCAACATAATCCGCTTCAAAAGATTTTCCGTTTATCTCGCATAACAAATTCCCTCTGAAATCACTGTTTCTTGCTGAGTAGTCCTTATAATATGCCGGCCATAAACTCAAAAGTTCTGTTCCGTAGAAAACACGATTACCCTCCCAACGGAAATGTTGAATAATTTCCCAATTACCATCAGAAAGCTCAACTGCCACATTTGAAAGCATCAGTTTTGCATCATTGGAATTAAATAAGCCTTCATTAGTGCGTTCACCTGTTTCAGCAATTATTTGTACAGCATCTTTGCATGCCAAAACATCATTATCACTCAAGTCCTTTAAAACATCCTGGGGGAAACCTAAATCAAGAAGTTTTTCTTGGATATCCTTTATCTCGCTTGTGTCTTTTTTTTCTGTAATCTCTGTCCAGTTCATATTATATTCACCATACAAGGAATATGCGAAAACGGGAGTTGCCAACATAAATAATGACAACAATACAGGTAATAAAGCACGTGTCCTGTTAACAGGTGCCGGAGTAATAACATATCCTGCCATTCCAATCTCTTTAGTTGTTTTAACAAAACAAACAACAATCGCAATATATGAAATTAACAAAACTAATCCTGTTAACCATGATACTGTTTTATAGAAAGACAAAAACACTATTAAGGCTGACCAGAACATAAGCACAATTAATGCTTTACAATGAGGTTGTAATCCGGCTTTTTTCTGCACCTGACAAATAGCCTTCCACAAACAGAAAAGAGAAGCAAACATTATTGCTACAATAAAAAATGAGAAAATCGTCCATGGGGCACTATTCATAACTGTATTATTATAAATAGTTGCTTTTATGCCTAATGATATTATATGAAAAACCAATTCCGCTAAAGACAATACATAGCAGGCATTAAACCATTTATTCTCTTTTTTAAGGCTTGATAATCCCATTATCAATAAAACTATACCTATAGAAGGCAGGATTTCATCAAGCATAAGAAATTCCAATTTTATGTTTCTTAATATCATTCCGATAAAAATTTTCTTTATTGCTTCAGTCCAAGGCGTAACATCCTTTACAACACTTTCAATAGACAGGTCGGGACTATCAATAAATATGCGTTCATAACTCTCATCATTAAAATTAATTGATTTCTTATTATACATATTCTCCGCCTCCCAATATTTTTCTTAATCGTTTTTTTATTCTGTAAAGTTTGCCTTCAACTGCTCTGTTGCTCATTCCTAGTTCAGATGCAATTTGTATTGTTGACTGCATATAATAGTATTTTCGGTAAAAAATTACTCTGTCTTTTTTAGATAACACATTCAATGCAGATAATAGTGCATCTTTTCTCTCTTGTTGTATAACTGCCTCTTCCGGACTTGGTTCAGTTGATGAAAGTGTTTCTGATAGTTCATTATTCAGACTATATTTTTGTATGGCTTTTGCTTTGTTTATGGCAACATTTCTGGTGAGAGCGGTAAGCCACGAATTCCAACCCCCACGCTGCGCATCATACAAATCTATCTTTTCCCACACACGCATTGCTGCTTCATTAAGACATTCCTCTACATCTTCCGCATTGTTTACAATAGGAGATATAACATATCGCATTAACGGGCCATAATAACGCAGTAATTCTTCAATGCCCTGTTGTTTTCTATCCTTCAGAAGTTGGACTATTTCCTGTTCTTTCATGCTCTCGCCTCCTTTATTTCACCTTTCACTTTATTATACAGCAAAAGTTAAAAAATCCCACAAATTTTCTTGACATATATTTTCTCGAATGTTATCATTTAGTAGTTGCAAAAATCGTTCAACCCTAATTTTTTAAGAAAGGAGGCAGAAATCAAATGACAAACCGTTGGTATAACAACAGAAAACTCAATACGTTCAACTCTTTCTGCCCCTATCTTCAGTACAACTCCTGTTCTTGCGATTGATTTTATCATTTGGGATATTGTATTTCGTCACCGTGGGTAGAAAATCACCTACGGTTTTTTATTTTACTTTAGAAAATATATGAAGGAGAAAACATATGAGGTGGATTAAACTTCACGAACCTGTCAAAGTTCCCATTTTTAAAAACGTTATATTTGCCCTTAAACTCGTCTGGGAAGCTGACAAAAGACTTTTAATCGGCTATCTTGTTACGGAAATTTCCAACAAAGTTCTGTCAATGTATGTACAAAATATTCTGTTTTTAAAAGTACTTCTGAGTATCATTGACGGCGATGCTGATTTCAAAACATATTTCGTTTATCTTTTACTGTTTTTAAGCGTTTGTGTTGCCATAAATGTAATTTCAAATTATGCCACACGTCAACGACTTGTTGCAACAAAGGTCGTTCTTAAAAAAGTCAACAACAAAATTTTTGAGAAAGCAACACAACTTGATGTAAGTTGTTATGAAAACCCTGAATTTTATGACAAGTATCAAAGAGCGACACTTGTTCTTTCATCAAGCTATTATGACTTGATTTGTTGGGATGTTGCTGCCATCGTCGGTGGTGTAATCGCACTTATCTGCGTAGTCACTACTGTTACGGTAATCAACCCTATGTATCTATTGTTTTTGTTACCGGTTACACTTGTATTTGTGATTGAAATTTTCAAAAGCAAGGCTGTGTACAAACGTGACCTTGAAATGACAACAAACAACAGAATCAAGGCATATATTCAACGTACAATGTTCTTAAAAGAGTACTCAAAAGATATGAGAACATCAAATATTTTTTCAGTGCTTATTGGTCGATTCAAAGCTGCAATTGATGCTAACATTGTCATCTTAAAAAAATACGGACCTAAACTGTTTTTTTATAGTATGGTCAGTTCTCTTTTCAGTGATTTTATACCGATTATCGGCACTTACGCTTTCGCAGGGTATCAGTTCATATTCACACAAGCACTTACAATTTCGGGCTTTTCAGTTGTGCTTGCGTCAATCAACTCTGTTCGCGATTCAACGCTGAGTATTGCCGAGGGTTTTGACGAAATGACTCAGATGGCACTTTTCTTCCAGAATCTGCGTGATTTCTTCGACTATGAACCAAAAATCACAGATGGTGGAAAAGACGCAGAAGAATTCGAGAGCATTGAATTCAAAAACGTGTCATTCACCTACCCTGATACAACAAAAGAAATCCTTAAAAATGTT
>JAZNIQ010000172.1:0-5865 GCA_045577555.1 Candidatus Fimenecus sp. | reverse complement strand
CATCCGTCAGCAATAAGTGAATTCTGAACTTTTGAGCCAAGCCCGTAAATTGCAGGCATATCATCGCGAACCTTTGTATAAACAGGTCTGTCTGCATTGAAAAGGTCATCACAGTTTTCAGGGTTAAGAAGTTCCATATTTGTTTTGAAATAACTTTCCATGGACTCGATAACTGCTGAATATCCCGTTGCTTCAAAACCGTAAATATTGAGTTTACCAACATTGCCCTGAATAAGGTCTGTTTCAAAATCTTTGTGGTTAAGGCTGATTGCCTCGTTAATAAGTCTTTCAAGAAGTGCTTTTTTCATAAGGATTACATTGAGTGAGAAATTAACATTTTCCTCTGTTACCGGAGAAAGTGTAATTTTCTCTGCCTTATTGTCAGCATTCATATCAAGCACAACAACATCCTTAAGTGCAGGAACTTTACCGTTTTTGTAAACGATTGTCATATCAGCATTTTTCTCTGTGTGGTAATCCATAAGAGCCTCAACATCAAGGTTGAAAACCACATTACAGTCAGAAAGAAGAACATATTCTTCATCCGCACGGCTGATAAATCCCATAATTCCCTTTAAGGAAGTGAGTTTATCACGGTTTCCGCCTGTTTCATTTGTTGAAAAAGGAGGAAGAATGAAAAGACCGTCATTTTTACGTGATAAATCCCATGGTTTACCTGTACCGACATGGTCCATAAGTGACTGATAATTACTCTTTGTAAGAACACCGACTTTTTCGATACCGCTGTTTACCATATTTGAAAGAGCAAAGTCAATAAGACGGTAACGGCAAGCAAACGGAACTGAACCCATTGTACGAATACCTGTAAGTTCACCAATACACTCATCATAAGCATTTGAGAAGATAATACCAACTATATTCTTACCTGTCATATTATTCAGCCTCCTTTACTACATCTTCGTCCACCATGGCTTTTGGTGCAACACTGGCACCCTCGCCTATTGTGACACCTGCACCAACTACTGCAACGCCCCAGTCGTCACGATTTGCACAATCTTCAGGGTTTGCACCAACCACTGCACCTGATTCAATAACTGCATTTTCAGCAACCATTGCATATTGCACTACAGCACCCTTTTTAATAACTGTGCCCGGCATTACGATGGAATATTTAACGTCTGCACCCTCTTCAACCACTACATTGTTAAAGAGAATTGAGTAATCAACATTACCGTAAACCCTTGAGCCTTCAGAAATCATTGAGTTCTGAACAACTGCATCTGCTGAAATGTAATGTGGTGGGCTTACAGGAGTTTTTGCATAGATTTTCCAGCTTGTATCAGAAAGGTCAAGGTCAACTTTAGGATTAAGAAGGTCAAGGTTTGCCTCCCAAAGGCTGTCGATTGTACCAACGTCTTTCCAATATCCGTCAAAGAGGTAAGCAAACATGGGCTCACCGTCTGCGTGCATCTTTGGAATAACATTCTTACCAAAGTCGTTGCTTGAATTCGGGTCTGCCTCGTCATCAATGAGGTACTGACGGAGTTTGCTCCAAGTGAACACATAAACACCCATTGAAGCCTTATTACTTCTTGGATTTTTTGGTTTTTCCTCAAACTCGCTGATTGAATTGTCGTCATTTAAAATCATAAGACCGAAACGGCTTGCTTCTTCCCAGCTTACTTCAAGCATAGCGATTGTGCAGGAAGCACCTTTTTCCTTATGATACTCAAGCATTTTGTTATAGTCCATCTTATAGATATGGTCACCTGAAAGGATTACAACATATTCAGGGTCATATCGGTCAATAAAATTGATATTCTGATAAATGGCATTTGCTGTACCCTTGTACCACTCTGTTCCCTTAATCTGCTGATAAGGTGAGAGGATATGAACGCCACCGTTGGCACGGTCTAAATCCCAAGCCTGACCATTGCCTATGTAATCGTTAAGTTCAAGAGGCTGATACTGTGTTAAAACACCAACAGTTGAAATACCTGAATTAACACAGTTTGAAAGCGGGAAGTCGATAATTCTGTATTTACCGCCGTAAGGAACAGCAGGTTTAGCAATGTTCTTTGTGAGAATTCCTAGACGGCTTCCCTGACCGCCTGCAAGAAGCATTGCAATACACTCTTGTTTTCTTGCCATATTTTTTCCTCCTTAATTTGGATGTTAATATTTATTATCTTGTCTTTTTAAGATAGATTGTTGACATTGGTGGTAAATCAAGGGAAATGCTCTGCTCAAATCCGTGCATAGGAATCTTTTCCCACTTGATTTTATCTTTTTGTCCTTTACCCGAACCGCCGTAACACTCGTCATCGGAATTGAACACTACCTTGTAGTTTCCCTTTGCAGGAACACCAATTCTGTAACTGTTACGTTCAACAGGAGTAAAGTTGCAAACTGCAATAATTTCCTTGCCCTTTTCGTCAATTCTGCGGAATGCAATTACGGAATTGTCATTATCATCCGCTGAAATCCACGAAAAACCTTCCCAGGAATGGTCAACCTGCCAGAGTGGAGCATTGTCCTTATAGAAATGGTTGATGTCCTTAAAATATTTCTGCAACTGTCTGTGTGCATCATATTGCAAGAGTAACCAGTCAAGCTCCTGTTTATAATTCCACTCGATAAACTGACCGAATTCACTGCCCATAAACATAAGCTTTTTACCGGGATGAGCCATCATGTATCCCATAAAGGCTCTTACCCCTGCAAATTTTTCCTCGTAAGTTCCGGGCATTTTATTAATAAGAGAACATTTACCGTGAACAACCTCATCGTGAGAGATTGGTAAGATAAAATTCTCAGAAAATGCGTAGAAGAATGAAAATGTAATGCATCCGTGGTTACCTTTTCTGTAAAGCGGGTCCATTGAGAAATATCGGAGAATATCATTCATCCAACCCATATTCCACTTATAGTTGAAACCAAGACCACCCATAAACACAGGCTTTGTAACCATTGGCCAGGCTGTGCTTTCCTCTGCAATGAGCAGACTGCCGTGATAGTCACGAAAAACATTCATACTTAGTTTATTTAAGAATGCGACAGTTTCAAGGTTTTCAACCCCACCGTCTTTATTTGCTATCCAATGACCATCGTCCCTGCCATAGTTAAGATAGAGCATTGAAGCAACCGCATCCACACGAAGACCGTCGATATGGTATTTATCCAGCCAGAACATTGCACTTGAAATAAGGAAGGATTGAACTTCATTTCTGCCGAAATCAAAAACCTTTGTTCCCCATTCAAGATGTTCGCCTTTTCTGATATCCGCATATTCATAACAGGCTGTACCATCAAACTCATAGAGTCCGTGAGCATCCTTCGGGAAATGTGCGGGTACCCAGTCAAGAATTACGCCGATGTTATTCTTGTGGCACATATCAATAAGATACATCAAATCATCAGGAGTACCATAGCGTGAGGTTGCAGCAAAATAGCCTGTTACCTGATAACCCCACGAGCCGTCAAAAGGAAATTCCGTGAGCGGCATAAATTCGATATGGGTATATCCCATTTCTTTGACATATGGGATAAGTTCCTCCGCCATTTTACGGTAAGAATAGAAATTTCCGTCTTCATACTGTTTCCACGAGCCGAAATGCACTTCGTAAATATTGACAGGCCTGTCATACTGTGCTTTTTCACGCTTTGCCTTTTCCCACTTATCATCAGTCCATTTATAAGAACCTAACTCATAAAACTTTGTAGCATTATCGGGTCGGGTTTGGGTGTGATAACCGTAGGGGTCACATTTCATAAGTTTTCTGCCATCTTGGGTTGTGATGCAGAATTTATATGCGTCATAGAGTTTTACATTTTTAACATAAACCTCCCATATTCCGCCTGCCGTGATTTTTTCTGCTCGGTCTGCCTCGTCATTCCAACCGTTAAAGTCGCCTGTAACGCTGACTGAAACCGCATTGGGAGCCCAGGTTCTGAAAACAACTGTTTCATTATCCACACGGTGAGCACCCATATACTCGTAAGCACGGGCATTATTCCCCTGATGGAAAAGATACACGGGAACCTGTGCCTCGTAGTTTTTTTGAACGTCCGCCATTTCATCACCTCACAATTATAGTTATACACATATATTTTAACACTACAAAAATACGATTTCAAGTACTTTTTGCACAAAATAGTCAAATACTTAACAAATTTCATTACGAGCATTTGTGCAGTTTGTTACAAAATTTTACAAAATAATATTAAAACAAACATATTGTAGCAATAATATTTCAAAAATCATAAACGAAAATAAAACAGCTTCCCCTTAAGGAGAAGCTGTATCCTTTGTACTGTGAGCTGATAGACACGCAGTTTTGCAGAAAAACAATCAGCTTACTGAAAATTACCTGTGTAAAGTTGATAATATTTTCCTTTTTGTTCAATCAAATCATCGTGGTCGCCACGTTCAATGATTTTTCCGTTTTCAAGAACCATAATCGCCTTTGCGTTGCGGACCGTTGAAAGACGATGAGCAATAACAAATACTGTTCTGCCTTCCATAAGTGCATCCATACCCTGCTCAATATATTTTTCTGTTCTTGTGTCAATTGAGCTTGTTGCCTCATCAAGAATAAGCACGGGTGGGTCGGCAACCGCTGCACGTGCGATAGAAATAAGCTGACGCTGACCTTGTGAAAGGTTTGAGCCGTCACCTGTGAGCATTGTGTTGTATCCGTCGGGCAGATTTGAAATAAACGAATGCGCATTTGCGATTTTTGCCGCTTCCACAATCTGCTCATGGGTAGCGCTAAGATTACCGTAACGGATATTATCCTCAATAGTACCTGTAAACAAGTGTGTATCCTGTAAAACAATACCCAAGGAACGACGCAAATCATCCTTTTTAATCTTCTGGATATTTATGCCGTCATAACGGATTTTACCCTCGTCAATCTCATAAAAACGATTGATGAGATTTGTAATTGTTGTTTTACCTGCACCTGTTGAGCCGACAAATGCGATTTTCTGACCCGGTTTTGCATAAAGAGAAATATCATTGAGAACCGTCTTTTTGCCGTCATAGCTGAATGTAACATTCTCGAAAACAATGTCACCTGCAAGACGCGTATAAGTAACAGTACCGTCACCGTGAGTATGTTTCCATGCCCATATGCCCGTATGCTTTTCAGTTTCTTTTATTTCACCATTTGAATCCAACTCCGCATTGACAAGCACAACATAACCCTCGTCAATTTCAGGTTTCTGGTCAATGATTTCAAAAATTCTCTCCGCACCGGCAAGAGCCATAAGTGCATTGTTGAACTGTTGTGTGATGTTTGAAATAGGTTGCGTGAAACTTCTGATATATTGCAGGAATGCAACAATATCACCTGCTGTCATAGTACCTTTAATTGCTAAAAGTCCGCCAACGGCTGCCGTAAGAGCATAAGTTATATGAGAAAGGTTATTCATAATAGGTCCCAACATATTTGCAAAGGTATTTGCACTTGTTGCGGATTTACGAAGATTTTCATTGATTTCACCGAAATGAGAAACAACCTCTTCTTCGTGATTAAAAACTTTAACAACCTTTTGTCCCTCAACAATTTCTTCGATATACCCATTAACAGTACCCAACTGCTCCTGTTGTTTTTTGAAGAAAAACGCACTCTTTTTGCCGAGGGTTTTTGTAATAAACACCATTACAACTACCATAACACATACTATAAGTGTCATCTGCCAACTTAAAAACAACATAATGAAGAACGAGCCTAAAATCATAATGCCCGATGAGATAAATTGTGTTACACCCTGACTGATAAACATACGAAGAGTCTCAACGTCGTTTGTAAATCGGCTCATAATTTCACCATGTGGACGAGAATCAAAGAAACTGATTGGCAAATCCGCAATAGCATCAAAAAGGTCTTTTCTTAAAGT
>JAZNIQ010000171.1:0-10084 GCA_045577555.1 Candidatus Fimenecus sp. | reverse complement strand
TAATCACAGAGGGCTTAATATTATTCCTATACGGGATTTTACAGGATTACGGTCTTGCAGATACTCAAGGAATTTCTTCCGAATCTGTTGTAATCCAAACCGAAACAGCACAAACTGTTTCTAATGAACAAATGACAAATATCAGGTATTTTGAGCAAAATCAGATTGATGTTATTTTTGAAAACTGGGAAGATATTTGTTCCCTTTCTCAACGCGAAAAAGAGGTTTTAAGACTGATTATGCAAAACAAAAAGCGAAAAGATATTGCCGATGAACTTTTTGTAACAGAAAGTACAATCAAAAAACATACATCAAGCATTTTCAAAAAGCTTAACATCAACAACCGTTCTGAATTGTTTGAAAACGCAATAAGTTACTTTAATAAGTAAGGAAAAACTCTTTTAATTATTTTGAATTTGATGCAACGCTATTTATAAAACGACGAATTGTATCAAATAGCGTAGTCAATGCCAGAAAAAGCACTTCTTAGGAAGTGCTTTTTAGTTTTATTCGTCTTACGGCGAGTTTTATTGCTTCGCAGTGATATTCGCGGCTAATGCCGAGTGATATTGTCCTTCAGACAGTTATAAAAGGGCGTGGGTCTTCTGATATTTTTTCTTTATTATCAATTCGATTCGGGCAGAAAAACTTGCTCAATTTACAAATTATGATTTATTCGTTTGCAACTGTGTTCATATTAGTAAAAATCACAACAACAATTGACATAGTGTTTTTCATTTGAGATAATAAAAACAGAAATTCTAATATTCCTTTAATATTTATACCGTATTGTGTTACTAAAGGAGATGTGTAAAAATGAGAATTCTTATTGCAGAAGACGAAAAAAGTTTGAACAGAATAATCGCAAAGCAACTGAAATCAGCAGGGTACAGCGTTGACTGTTGTTATGACGGTGAAGAAGCGTATGATATGATTGGTATGACTGACTATGATGCTGCTGTTTTTGATGTTATGATGCCAAAAATTGACGGATTTTCACTTCTTAAAAAAATTCGTAAAGACGGAAACAACTTACCCGTTTTATTCCTCACTGCTCGTGATAGTATTGAAGACCGAGTTGAAGGTTTGGACATTGGTGCTGACGATTATCTTGTAAAGCCGTTTGCTTTTGAAGAATTACTCGCAAGAGTTCGTGTTCTTATCCGTAAAAACAGCGTTTCAAAATCAAATGTTATCTGTATCGGGGACCTTACTGTTGACCTTTCAAGCAGAACAGTTACAAAAAACGGCAACATCATTTCATTATCTGCAAAGGAATATGAACTTTTACAGTATCTTGCTGTTAACAAAGGTATTGTTCTCAGTCGCGAAAAAATCGAAGACCATATATGGAATTTTGATTATGAAGGCGGAACAAATGTTGTTGACGTTTATATCCGTTATTTAAGAAAAAAGATTGATGATAATTCTGACATAAAACTTATACATACTGTCAGAGGAATGGGATATGTTCTCAGGGAGGAAAAATGAAAAAGTTATCATTCAAAACAATTACAACTTTGTGGATAATTCTTCTGATTGCTGTTATCTGTGGCTTGAGTATAACAGCACTTATGATTATGAGCCAGAAAACAGCAGATGATAAGAATAAACAAGCTATTATCTCTGCTGTTGAGAGTAATATGGATGAAATGGAATACAGCAACGGTATTTTTGAGGTGGAAAACGACTTCGTTTTTTATTCAGGTGGTATTTACTGTGACCTGTTCACCGAAAAAGGTGAATATATTATAGGTGAAACTCCCGAAACACTCATAATTTCACCTGATTCCAAAAACAAAGATGTTACAGAAACAGAAATCGATGGTGAAAAGTATTATATATACTCCAAGCTTCTTAATTTCACTAAGTATGAATATGAAATAGATGTATTATCAGGTCAGATTATTTCCTATGAAGTTGATGTCACACCTATGGTCAAGTACAATTCAGTCCCATATTCCGAAACGAAATTTCAGGACGGAATCAACACAACACAGGCAATTGAAATTGCTCTTTCACACGCAGGAGTTTCAAAAGACGATGCTGAAATTATAGGTGTTGAACTGACAAATTATCATGACAGAAATGCTTTTAAAATTAATTTTACATCTTCACATTCATCCTATGACAATGTGTATATCCGTGGTATTTGTCCAATAAGCGATACAACACAGGCATTTGATGCAGTTGCAAAAAATGCTTTATACCTCTTTCCTGCATTCATAATTATTGCCGCTATAGGTGCATATATAATTACGAGAAAAACTATACGACCTGTTGAAGTTATCACCAAATCAGCACAGGAAATCTCATCCGGTAATGACCTTTCAAAACGACTTGATACCGGTAACGCTCCTTATGAAATTCATAAATTGGGTGAAACATTCAACGATATGTTCGCACGACTCCAATCATCATTTGAAAATGAAAAGAGATTTACTTCCGATGCTTCTCATGAGCTTCGTACTCCTCTCGCAGTTATAAAGGCTGAATGTGAATATGCTCTTTCAGAAAATGCTGACCAAAAAGACAAGATTGAAGCACTTGAGTCCATCAACGAACAAAATGAAAAAATGACGGGTCTTGTATCCTCACTTCTTGCTGTAACACGAGCAGAACAAGGCACAACACGCTTCAAACTTGAAAAAAGTAATCTCAGTGAACTTATAAATGACATCTGCAAGAATTTCAAAACCACAAAAAATATTGAGCTTAATTCACATATTAATAATGATATTGAAATCAATATGAATACAACGCTCATAACTCAACTTATTGAAAATCTTCTTTCAAACGCTGATAAATATGGTAAAGAAAGCGGTAATATCCACGTTAAACTTTATGAAGAAAATGATAGAGTTATTTTATCTGTCAGAGATAACGGAATTGGTATAAGCGAAGATGATTTACCAAAAATATGGAGTAGATTTTACAGAGCAGACTCCTCAAGAAGTGAAACAGAAGGTTTCGGACTCGGTCTTTCACTTGTTAAAAAGATATCAGAAATACATTCTGCAGAGTGCTTTGCAAAGTCAGAAATCAATGAATTTACAGAAATTTCAGTAATTTTTAAAAAAATTTAAAATATTAGTTTTTTCTAATGTTCCTTTAATGTTTCAGGATTATTATTTAGACACAGTCAAGGACGGCTGATAAAAAATTTAAAATATATAATCTTAAAAACGAAAGGAATTGATTTTATGAAAAAAAGAATTATTGCTATTTTGTTATCATTAGTACTTGTTTTATCCGTAGTTGCTGTAGTGGCATTTGCTTATAACCGTCCGGCAGCTGATAAACAAAAAAACGATGAAGCAAGCATACCTATTGCTCAGGTAAAACCTAAGGACCCTGCTAAAGTTTCACTCGACTCAGCAATCAATATTGCATTAGAAGATGCCGGTGTTAAGAGAGAAGATGCAGTATTAGTTGACCAACCATCACTTGATAAAGATGATAAAAAACCTCATTACGATATCGAGTTCAAACATAATGGTGTTGAATATGACTACGAAGTTGCCGTAGATAATGGTTCAGTTATAAAGGCTGAAAAAGAGAAGGACAAAGTCAGAGTGCCGAACAATGAAAAAGTTTCAGAATCTGTTAAGGTAAAAGAAGAAAAGAAAGAACCTGTAAAGCCATCATCACCTTCTGCGGTAAATCCGGAGAAAGAACATATCAGTATTGAAAAAGCAAAAGAAATTGCTTTAAACAATGCCGGTGTAAAACAGGCAGATGCAGTTTTCAAAAAAGCATATTACGATTTTGACGACCTTGTTGCACACTTTGATATTAAATTTGTTGCAAACGGATATGAATATGAATACGAAGTAAAGGCATCAAATGGTGCAATTCTTGAAAAAGACATTGAAAAAGAGCCGGTTCGTGAACAAGTGTCACAGGCTCCTGAAAAAGAGTTGATTTCAAAGGAAAAGGCAAAGGAAATCGCATTCGCACACGCAAAGGTTGATTCTGCAAAAGTGAAATTTGTAAAAGCAGAACTTGACCGCGATGATTTAATTGCACATTACGAAGTTGAATTTGTATCTGACAAATATGAATACGAATATGAAATCAATGCTGAATCAGGTAAAATCATTGCTTATGACAAGGAGTTCAACGACTGAATATTAAACAATAAACGCCCACGAAAATAACACTTCGTGGGTTATTATATGTAAAGGCACATGTCAGAGTTTCTATCAGTTTCTGACAAAAACCTATAACACATACAAAGCCTTTTGCCTTGCTGTTACATTGACAAAAAAAGGCTAATATGATAAGATTTTTGTTATAATAGTATTGGTATGCAAATTTGCATATATTGATATTCCCGAGGTGTAATCCCAATGAGTAAATACAGTTTTTCAGTACAGACTGATATGACAAAATTCAATGATTTTTCTGAAAATAACAGTGGTTCAATTTATCAGACATCATACTGGGCAGAGGTAAAAAGTGCCTGGAATCCGTCTTTTTATATGGGTTATGATGAAAATGGCGTGGCTGTGCTTTCTTGTCTTTGTCTTGAGCGTGATGTTAAAGTCGGAAAACTCTGGTATTGTCCTGACGGTTTTGTTTGTGATTTAAAAAATGAAACTCTTGTTACAGAATTTTGTGCATTTATGAAATCGGAAATGAAAAAGCATAAAATCTGTGCTATGGTCTGCGACCCTCTTGTAATTGAGAAACTTGACGGTGAAAATTGTGACATTGCTGCCATCAACTCTATGATTAAAGGCGGTTTTGAGGTGAATGATGATAAGAATTTTTACATTGTTCAACCTGCAATCACAATTAACTCCCTTCTTAAAGACAGTACTCCTGAAGCATTTTTAAAGAAATGTGAAAAAGGTGTTCGTCACGGCTTAAAAGCGGCAGCTGACGGTCTTTTATATGTTGAAAGTTATGATAATGTTACACTCCCGCAGCATCCCGAAAAGTTAGATGAGTTTTTCAGCGTTATGACAGAAACCGCTGACAGAACAGAATTTATTCAGCGTGATAAAAACTACTATAAAACCATGGTTACTGCTCTTAACGGCAAGGCTGTTATGGATTTTATTTATTGTGATCAGGCAAAAAGACAGACATATTGCGAAGAATTGACTGCTAAAAAGCAAGAGCTTGAAAGCAGACTTTATGACCTTGAAAATGCTGAAAAGAAAAACAAAAAAGAGATTGCTGCTGTAAAAAAGGAACTTGACAGTATTAACACAACTCTTACAAGAAACGAAAAGGTTAACAAAGAACTTTGTGAAAAATACGGTGAAAATATTCCTGAAAAGCTTTGTCTTGCGGTGGGAATTACATCACGTTTCGGTAAAACTGCAATTTGCCTTTACGGCGGAACAAGAAATGTTTTAAGAAATACTCTTCGTCCCACACACTTCCTTAACTGGACAAGAATAGAAAAGAGTTTTGAAAACGGCATTGAAATTCACGATTTGGGCAGAGTTACAGGTGACCCGTATGATGAAAACAATCCGCTCTTTGGTCTTGCAAAATACAAAATGAGTTATAACGGTCAGTTGACTGAATATGTTGGTGATATGTATTTAATCAGCAATAAATTTACCTTTATGCTTTTCAGAACGCTTTTGCCAAAGGTTAAAAAGATTAAAAATACAGTTCTTAAAAAGCATATTAAAGAACAAACAGTTAACAAAAGCAAGGAATAATTGATTATGTACGAATTTAAAGCAAATATTTCCGTCAATGAATTTACGGCATTTGTTGAAAAATCATCATTTGCACCTATTCAGCAAACAGAGGAATGGACAAAACTTAAAAACAACTGGAAAAGCAGTTTTTGCGGTTTATATAAAGAAAATGAATTGGTTGGAGTTGCAATGATTCTTATGCGCACTCTCTTACCAACATTTACTTATGCTTACTGTCCACGCGGTCCTTTAATGGATTTTACGGATAAAGATGCGGTGGCTGAGTTTACACGTGGCATCAGGGATTTCTGCAAGAAAAACGGCGTTTATCTTTTAAAATGCGACCCGATGATTGTTGTTGGAAAAACTCTTCCTGATTTGACAGAGGATAAATATTTTGACCCCTTTGACGTGGAAAAAGGCAAGGCTGAATTTGATAATTTTGTATCCTGCGGATTTATCCACAAAGGTTTCGGAAAGAGCCTTGACTCTGCCACACAACCACGTTACAACGCGCTTATCCCGTTAAAAGACGGCAACGGCACTCCACTCACCGCACCACAGTTTAAAAAAAATTACAAACAGAAACTTCGCAAATATTTAGGTAATTTCCAACCTGCACGTGGTCTTTACTATGAGGGTGCTGACCATTCTACGGATAATATTGCTCTTTTCAAAAAGATTTTAAGTAATACAGAGGCAAGGCAGAATATCTCTTTAAGAAATGAAGATTATTTCAATTTACTTGCATCGGCATTTGGGGACAAAGCATTTTTTGCCTTTGAAAAATGCAAGGTGAATGATTATATTGAAAATCTTCAAAAAAGATATGAAAAAGAGCCTGAAAACAGAGAAAAACTCACCGAGCAGATTGCAGATGCCAAAAATGTTCTTGCCCAAAAGGGTGAAACTGTTCCTCTTGCGGCATTACTTACGGTTTATCCTCCTAATAAAGAGGGTGTTAAGATTGCCGAATACTTATATGCAGGGTCCGACCTTAATGTATTTCCCTCTTTCTGTGCCACACTTTGCGGACTTTGTGAACAATGTGTAATCACGGTTGAAAACGGTTGTGATTTTTTGAATTTAGGCGGTGTGCCGGGAACATTTGACGATGGTCTTTATGATTTCAAGAGTCCGTTTAACCCAATAATTGTTGAATTTGCAGGTGAATTTGACTTGCCTGTTAACAAATTCAAATATAGTCTTATGGAAAAATGGTTGCCCATACTAAAAAAAGCATATTCAAAGTTGAGAAAGATAATTAAAAAATAAAAATAAACCACTTGAAAATTTTACTTTTCAGGTGGTTTTATTATTTGTCATTCTGCATTTTTTGTTTTTTTCTTCTCAATGAAATACATTACAATCAAGGAAACTACAAACAGTGCTGAAAAAATTATTCCAATATCATATGCTCGGTCAGCATGAGGCATAAGCAATTCAATTAATGGTTCTAAAAGCTTATAAGAAATTAAATCTTCCATTGATTTGAAATGCTCTTTAAAGTCCACAATACAGGAATATATCTGTCCTTTATATCCGTGAAGAACAAGATTAATCAACATAAAAATGCTCGGGAATTTCGGAATTGACACAAGCACCAGCAGTACAAACAATACAATGGTGATTGTTTTAAGGTCGGATATTGTTTTTTCGGAAACAAGGATAATTATCTCGTCACAGCTTATCCCTGCTTCTTGTTCAATATACTTAAAAACTGCCATTTTTACCTCAGCACTCACTCTTTCCTCAAAAGTAGGTGCATTTTCGGGATTAAGTTTATAATTGCTTTCAAGGGTTATACCATCTTTTATTCTCTGCTTTGCCTCATCAACATCGCTGTAAAGAAAATAATTGAATATAGAATGAACCTCATTTTTCACCGTATTATTAATAAAATCAGATGACAATGCTTTATCAACGGCAAAATCAGTTATTGAGTCCGCTAAAGGATATAAAAAATTTGTAAAATTGCTCAAAGGATTATTCTTTATATGTTCCTCGATATTCTCTGTCACATAATCTTTAACATATCTTTCAAGAGTGATTTTCTCACCATTGTGGACAAATTTCATTGCGGCAAGGTCAGTACTGTCAATAGTTGAATTAAACTCATCCGATGTAAGGTAATCTCTGCCGACACTCAGAATTGTGAGTGCAACAAGGCTTAAAGCCAAAGCAATACTAATAATGATTGAGAGCACAACAGATGCAATTTTAAGAATTTTTGTCTTTTTCTTAGTCATAAAATCACCAACTTAACAAAAATGCCCTGCATCCAAACGACACAGGGCAGATTTTCAATGTACTGAATATTATTCAGCTTTTTCTTCCTTTTTCTTGTGGAAAAGAATTTTATCAACAGGGAAATAGAGGAAAAACTGAACTGCTGAACAAATCATTGTTGCAATGTTTTTAGCAAGAACTTCGTCGCACCAGCTGAAGTTTACGAAAACGCCTTTGAGTGTTGGGTTGAGCCATGCTGAGAAGAAGATAAGAGCAATTGTGAAAACAATGTAAATCGGAAGTGCAACTGCAACATTCGCACCTGAATTGAATGTCTTTTCTTTATTAACAAAGAAAGCAACAATCTGTGCAATAACATTAGCAACATTACTTACGATAAAGTAACCAAGACCACCAACTGCAACGGGATAAACAAAAACCCACCAGCTGAAATCCTGTGCATAAAGCTCTTTGATTGCAGGGATAAGCTGAAGTGTGTTAAGAAGCACAAACTGTACAATCATTGCAAGAAGACTTACAACGATAAATTTAACAAACTGCCACGCTGTAACAAGGAATGAGCCTTTTTCTTCAGCTGCCTTGTCAATGTTTTTTAAAACTGCCATAATAATATTCTCCTTTTTGGTATATGTTTATGAACGAATCATAACACATTATGACTTGTAAGTCAATAAATAAAAGCATATATTACCCGTATTTATCCTGTACCGCTACCGGTACAAAATTTAAACATACCGGTACAATTTTTAAACCTGACCGGTACAAAACAGATACGGTTAAATAATAATAAATAATAAAAAAGAATAATAATACTTTTTAGTAAAAGAAAAGCGGAGAAAAAATTCTTTTCTTTATTGAAAATAGTTAACCGTTTAACTAATTTTTCGTATCAAGGAAATTTTACCACGAAAAACCCATTATTTTGTCGTTAAATGTAAACAAAATGTTAACATTTCCCATAAAAACCAAAATCGTCCCGGGAAATGCGGGACAAAAATGAAAATTGGGCCTATATATGGGAGGGTATTTTTTATGAATTCGAATAAATATGCTATTTTATACACAAAACTGATTACCGATAAAGAGTATTCAAGCCTCGGAGTCAGAGAAATTGTTTTGTATTCACTTATGCTTGACCGAGCAAGGTTATCACAGAAAAATAAATCATATTTTTGCAACTCAAAGGGAACATTTATTTACTATTCAATTACGGAGATGACAAAGCATCTGCGTTGTAACAGAAACACCGCCGTGAAGACAGTTGAAAACTTGATAAATGCAGGGCTTATTGAAAAAGAGCAACTCTGTAACGGAAAACCTGCAAAATATTATGTGAAATCAATTTTAGGTGAAACAGAAAATAAAAATGATGATTATATCCCAAAAAAGAAGGTTCCGGGCTTTGGAGAAATGAAAAACCATCCGCGAAAGCGTTCTTTTGGTTCGTTATAACAAAAGCGGGGTCAAAGCCCCGCCCTAACGTAATGTTATTAATATTTTGTAAGATATTCGTCGATTTCCCACTGGGTAATTCTTGTTGTGTAATTACTCCACTCCTGTTTTTTACCTGCAAGGTATTTTGAGAAAATGTGTTCACCGAGAACTTCTTTGACAAATTCGCTTTTTTCAAACTCTTTTGTTGCTTCCTGAAGAGTGCTTGGAAGATTTTCAATTCCGTTGGCTTTTCTTTCCTCTGCAGTCATATCGTAAATGTTTGTTGTAACACCTTCAGGTGCTTTCATACCTTTTTTGATACCGTCAAGACCTGCTGCAATACAAAGTGCCATTTCAAGATATGGGTTGCAAGATGGGTCTGATGAACGAAGTTCAACACGAGTTGCCATACCTCTTGCTGCAGGAACTCGAATAAGTGCTGAACGGTTTGACGCTGACCAAGAAATATAAACAGGTGCTTCAAAACCAGGAACTAATCTCTTATATGAGTTTACAAGTGGATTTGCAACACAAGTAATTGCTTTTACGTGATGAAGAACACCTGCGATAAACTGATATGCAGTTTCACTGAGTCCATATTTATCGTCAGGGTCATAGAAAGCGTTTTTGCCGTCTTTCATAAGTGAAAGATTTGTGTGCATACCGTTACCCGCTGCACCGTAAAGTGGTTTTGGCATAAATGTTGCGTGAAGACCGTTACGACGAGCATAAGT
>JAZNIQ010000170.1:0-6127 GCA_045577555.1 Candidatus Fimenecus sp. | reverse complement strand
GGGAACGGGAGTGATAAAAGAAGTCTTTTCACAGACCGCATCAAAATCCACATCACCGCAGAGTTTTCCGTCTTCCATTCTGTTGATACCAACATCAAGCACAACTGCACCGTCTTTTACCATATCGGGTGTTACAAAATATGCCTTTCCCACTGCGGCAACAAGAATATCTGCTCTCTTCGTAACTTCCGCAAGGTCTTTTGTACGAGAATGACAAATTGTAACCGTACCATTCTGACCAAGTAAAAGCATAGCCATTGGCTTGCCAACAATATTGCTTCTGCCGATTACAACACATTCTTTACCCTCAACTGAAATGTCATAATATTTCAGCATTTCCATAATACCTGCGGGTGTGCAAGGCAAAAATGAATGGTCACCAATCATAATATGGCCTGTATTTACAGGGTGAAAAGCATCAACGTCCTTATATGGTACAATAGCATTAAGTACTTTTTTCTCGTCAATCTGTTTTGGCAAAGGTAATTGACAAAGAATGCCGTCAACACTATCGTCATTATTAAGTTTTTCAACAAGTTCTAACAATTCTTCAGTTGTGGTTTCTTCAGGAAGTGCATATTCAAAAGACTCCATTCCCACTTCTTCACAGCCTTTTTTCTTATTATTAACGTAAACGCGTGAAGCGGGATTATTACCTACAATTACAACGGCAAGACCTGTTTTTTTACCTTGTTCACGAAGCTTTTCAACTTCCGCTTTAATTTTGTTTCTTACAGATGCGGAAACCTCTTTACCATCGATAATTTTATACATTCTCCTGCGCCTCCGACATTTTCTTCTCTTTATTTAGTTTTACAAATTTATAAATTGTAATTGCAGTACACACAATAACAAGTGCTAATGATACAAGCTGTGATACACGGAGATTTGTGCCACCTATATAAAGGCTGTCGATACGAAGGCCCTCAACAACGGTTCTTTCAAGTCCGTAAATTATGCCGTAACCAAGAATCAACTGTCCGTCAAATTTATGGAATTTCTGACAAACAATATACAACACCACAAAGCCTAAAAGACACCAAACTGATTCATATAAAAATGTTGGATGAACGGGCAAGTCGGGATTCATTTCAATACCGTATTCGGCAAATTCAAGTTGATGACTGTTTATGTAGGCAACAATCTTATCACTTGTCATACCCCAAGGCATAGTTGTGTTTACGCCAAATGCTTCCTGATTGGTAAAATTGCCCCAACGGCCAATGCCCTGACCAATCAGCAAGCTCATTCCAACTAAGTCAAGCAATTTAAAAAACGGAAGTTTTGTCTTTTTACATACAAAATATGCGGCTATAAGTCCACCTATAATTCCACCATAAATGGCAAGACCACCTTCCCATATTCTAAATACAGAAAGCAAGTCATTCTTGTAATAATCCCATTGGAAAATAACATAATATAATCTTGCACCGATAACTGCACCGATAATGCCGTAAATAAGCACATCGACCATACTGTCAAGGCTCATTTTCCAAACATATGCTTTTCTTCCACCAAAAAGTGCGGCTAAAAGAAAACCGAAGGCAATAATCACACCGTAAAATTTAATTGTAAGTGTATCATCACCAAAAGGAATTTCAAGAAAATTTTCATATACATCAAATGAAATTCCCAAACCCGGGAACTCCACGAGAGCATAGTCCGATAAAAATCTCATAATTATTTCTCCTTAATTACTGACATTGAAGAATTTTCGATATTAATAGCATTTCTTACTCGGTTGTTAATATCTTCCAAAGTTATACTTTCAAGGATTGTCAACTGGTCGAAAAGTCCATCACCGTTGAAATACTCACCTATAAGTGAGTTTGCAATAGAGTCTATATCATTGAAATTCATTACAAAATTACCGTAATGTTTTTTCTTAATCCTGTCAAAAGCCTCTTTATCAACACCTTCTTTTAACACTCTTGCAAGTTCATCATTGATATATTCTCTGACTTTTTCATATTCATTACTTTCGCCGCTGAATATATGAGCTGAATATCCGTATCCCTCAAAATATTCGGTATCAAAAGTTGTGTTTATGAGTCCTTCATTTAAAAGTTTTTCATAAAGTGATGAAGTTTTACCTGCAATAATATCAAGCAACATATTGCTTTCAATGGTTTCTTTAAGAGTTCTGCAAGGTGTTTTTATATCTTCTTTAAACCCAATAGCAAAAATAGGCATTGATACAGAAAGGTTTTTCACAGCTGTTTTTTCTACAACCCCTGCAGGCTCTTTTGGGAATTCACGTTCAATCTTTTTGTTTTCACGGGGTTTCAACATTTTGTCTGCAATTTTCAAAACCTGTTCTACTGTCACATTACCCGCAACTGCAAGTGCCATATTTGCCGGATTATAGAAAGTGTTATAACACTCATAAAGCAAATCGGCTGTTATATGACTTATTGATTCAACTGTCCCTGCAATGTCAATTCTTACAGGGTGGTTGTGATACATTGCGCGAAGTAATACAAATAAGGATTCCCAACCGGGTTCATCCTCATACATTCTGATTTCCTGACCAATAATTCCCTGTTCTTTTTGCACAGTCTGTTCCGTAAAATAAGGATTTTGCACAAAATCAAACAAAATTTCAAGTGATTCTTCAAACTTATCAGTACAAGAAAAGAGATAGCATGTTTTATCAAATGATGTATAAGCATTTGCAGATGCACCTGTTTTTGCATATCTTGCAAAAGCATCAAGTTCTTCACTCTCAAAAAGCTTGTGTTCTAAAAAGTGAGCAATACCTTCCGGAATTTCTGTAAACTTTTCTTGACCCTCAATCTTAAAACAAGTATCTATCGAACCATATTTCGTACCGAAAACTGCGTATGCAGAGGAATAGTTCTCTTTTGGATAGACAAAAATCTTATAACCTGATGAGTGGTTAATCTCATAATAACTATCATTGAGAAGTTCGTTTTTGATTTCTTTGATATTACTCATCTTTTTCACCCTCCCCTGCAAGTAAATAAACTGAATCCACACTTACACGCTTTGCACATTCAATTACCTGCTCACGTGTCACAACAGAAATTTTCTCTGCATATTCTTTGCCGCTGACAATTACATCGTCAAATGCCTGTGAACTATAAAAAGTGCATACGGCAACAGGAGAATCCTCAACACCTTTAAAAGCATCTGAAAGAGCGATGATTGAAGATGTAAAATCTTCATCTGTAAACTCACCATTTTTCATAACATCAAGCTGATTAAGAATTTCACTCAAGGCGTTTTCATAATTTTCTTCTTCAATTCCGCTCTGAATAAAAATAATGCCTTTTTCACGGAGAAGCCTTGCTCCGCAATAATAACACAGACTCATTTTTTCACGAACATTGAGGAAAAGTCGTGAATAAGGTCCGCCACCAAAAATATCCGTCATTACTCTGAATGGAAAATAACTGTCATCCGCATTTTCCATTCCGGAACGAAGTCCGATTACAAGCTTAGCCTGATTAACATCCATTTCATCTTTAAAATATCTGATTTCATCCGCTTTTGTAACAAAAATAGTTTCAAGCTTTGACGGCTTGCGGGTTTTAATTGAATTTGCAAAATTTACAAATCGACTCTCAAGCATTTCTCCATCAATACTGCCACAAGCGGTAATTATGATTGTTGCTGTTTCAAGCATTTGGGTATATGCATTATAAAGTTTTCTGCCATCAAGATTTTTCACATCTTCTTCAAGCTTTTCACGGTCAATTCCATAAGGTTCATCTTTACACATAAGCTGACGAAGACGTGATACCGCAAAAGCCCTTTTATCATTCTTTTCCGCTTCAATATTTTCAAGTGTGAATCTTATTTCACGATCTGTTGCAGTTTTATCAAGCTCATTGTTTTCGCAATGAGGATTTTGAATTATATCAATAAGGAATTCAACGGCATTTTCCGCAATGGAATTTCCGTCAAGGGAAAAACGGTCATCAGGAATTTCAACGGAAAACCTGATTCTTACTTTTTCACCGATAGTTGCAATACCTGTTTCAAAATCAGCACCATAAAGGCTTTCAATTTTTGCATTAAAAGCCTTGAATGTATCATATGATTTTGAAGTATGACCCATTAAAGAAGCAAGTACATTCTGTGCCGCAAGATTTTCACCAATCGGCAAATAAAAGTCAACCTTTAAACAATTTGTTTTAAATTTATTGCTGTTAATACACAGGAGTTTGACTCCCTTTGCAATTTCCTTATAAGATTTACTATTCATCTATTATTTCACCTTTGTTTTATAGTAAATTTTAATATAACATATTTTGTAAAATTTTTCTACTGTTTTATTTATTTTAACCGACTTTTTTTCTCTCAGAATTTTTGTTTATTCTTCCCATTTTCTGAACAAAATAAACAGGTAAGAAATTAAAAAGATATTAAAGGCATCATAAACTTATTGACTTTATTGCCAATTTGCAATAAAATAAAATGTATATTGAATTTTCTCAAAACACTTATGAAAGGTAGCATTATGAAATTAGTTTACAAGTTTCAAAAAGCAGGTTTAGGGATTGCACTTGACCGTATATTCAAGTACATTGACAAGGACCCACATGCTAATATTGTAAAATTAAGTCAAAAGATTGAACCTATCTTCTGCAACATATTTCCTCCTGAAAATTTCAAAAAATTTCAGGAAGTTGCCAAAGACAAGGACAATAACTGGACCCAGTTTGCTTTAAGCATTGTTAACGATGTTGACAGAAATGTTGTAAAGCAAATGCTTCTTTCTTTTGGCATTGATGCGGGCTATTACGGAACAAAAGCAGTTCGCGCAAACCGAGAAAAATACAAATGTAATATACCTTTCAACATTCTTTTTGACCCTACAAGTGCTTGCAATCTTAACTGTAAAGGCTGCTGGGCTGCTGAATATGGTCACAAGCAGAATCTTTCTCTTGAAGAAATGCAAAGCATTGTAACACAAGGTAAAGAATTAGGTTGTCATTTTTATTGGCTTACAGGTGGAGAACCTCTTATTAAAAAGAAAGAGGTATTAAAAATCTGTGCAGATAATAAAGATTGTATCTTCTTGATTTTTACAAACGCAACCCTTGTTGACCAAGTATTTTGCGATGAAATGAACCGTCTTGGCAATATTTCTCTTGCATTGAGTCTTGAGGGCAATGAAGAATCAAATGACTGGCGTCGTGGTGAAGGTGCATACCAAACAACACTCAACGCAATGGATTTACTTAAAAAGAATAAATGTCTTTTTGGCATTTCAGTTTGCTATACGAGAAAAAATCTTGATACTGTTACAAGTGATGAGTTTATAGATTTTGTTATCGATAAAGGTGCAAAATATATGCTCAACTTCAACTATATGCCTGTTGGTCACGGTGCGGACAAAGAGCTTATCCCCACACCTGAGCAAAGAAAAGCACTTTATTTCTGGAATAAGAAAATGCGTAACGGCAAAACAGGTAAACCAATTTTCATTATGGACTTCCAGAATGATGGTGAGTATGTTGGCGGATGTATTGCAGGCGGAAGAAACTATTTTCACATCAACTCTGCAGGGGATATTGAGCCTTGTGTGTTCATCCATTTCTCCGATTCAAATATTCGTACCCACACGCTTTTAGAGGCGTTGCAACGTCCTCTATTTATGACATATTACAAAAACCAACCCTTTAATGATAATCATTTGCGTCCCTGCCCGATGCTTGAAAATCCTGAAAAACTTCGTGAAATCATCAATCAGACGGGTGCAAAATCCTCTGACTTGCAACGTCAGGAAAGTGCGGATGAACTTTGCAGTAAATGTGATGAATACGCAAAAGATTGGGCTCCTGTTGCAGAAGAAATCTGGAATAACACAAAACACAGAGATACTCATACACAGTATTACCGTGATACCGCTGAAGGCAAGGCAGAATTTAGTGGTTGCACAGGGAATTGTGCAAACTGTACTACCCATAAAAACTAAATAAGCAAAAGAAAAAGCCACTCTTTCGAGTGGCTTAAATTTTTTTTAGTCGTTTGTGTAAGGCATGAGAGCAATCTGACGAGCTCTTTTAATAGCTGTTGTAAGCTCTCTCTGGTGATATGCACAAGTGCCTGTTACACGGCGAGGAAGAATCTTTGCTCTTTCTGATGTGTAACGACG
>JAZNIQ010000169.1:0-5180 GCA_045577555.1 Candidatus Fimenecus sp. | reverse complement strand
TTTGAAAATGCTTATAAAAACAGTGTTATGGTGGGTAAATTCCCCGGTGGTGTACTATTTATAACTCTTCCACCAACACTTGTTGATGTTAATGTTCACCCTTCAAAAATTGAGGTTCGTTTTTCTGACGAAAGAGCAATCTTTGATGCAGTTTACCACGCTGTCAAAACTGCTTTAAGCGAAAGCACGTCGATAAAACAAGCTGTTTTACCCGATAAAAAAAGTGTGTTTAATGACTATTTTGCAAAACCACAACAGGAATTTAAACAGACGACAGTTGAAGAAAATATAGTTTTCACAGAAAAAGTTTTAAAACCACTTTCCGCAACACAATTTTTTGTCAACGATGTTAAATCAGAATATGTTGCCGATGTTGATGATGACCCGTTCAATATTGAATTTCCTGTTTCAAAACCTGCCGTAAAGGTCGGCGTTGAACCAATTCCGACAATAAAAACAGAAGATATCAAACCTGAAAATGAAATCCGACTCATTGGTGAAGCATATAAAACTTACATATTTATTGAACTGAATGGTAAACTCTGTGTTATTGATAAACACGCCGCACACGAAAGAATTCTGTTTAACAAGCTGAAAAGTGAATCCCAAAATGGTGGCAGTCAGATTCTTTTAGCACCTGTTACAGTTACTTTGGGTAAAGAAGAGTATTCAGCAGTTACTGAAAATCTTGAAATCATTGCAAAAGCAGGATTTGATATTGAAGATTTTGGTAACGGAACAGTTATTGTACGCAGTTGTCCAATGGATTTGGAGGATTGTGAAATTGTACCGCTTATCGGTGAAATTGCCGAATATATAATTAAAAATCGTCGTGATATTACCAATGAACACCTTGATTGGATTTATCACAATGTTGCTTGCAGAAGTGCAATTAAAGCAGGAGATGAAAGTTCTGAAATTGAACTTTTAGCACTTGCAAAAGAGGTTGTTGAAGATAATGAAGTACGTTTTTGTCCTCACGGCAGACCTGTAATGATTGAACTTTCAAAATATGAATTAGAAAAACAGTTTGGTAGAGTATAATATGAAAAAAATTCCCGTAATTGCAGTTGTTGGACCAACAGCATCCGGAAAAACATCTTTGTCAATAGAAATTGCAAAGCATTTTTCTGGACAAGTTGTGTCGGCTGACTCAATGCAAATCTACGAAAAAATGAATATTGCAACAGCAAAACCTACTGCGGAAGAAATGCAGGGAATACCACATTATTTAATCGGTTTTCAGCCGATAGATAAAAAGTTCAGCGTTGCAGAGTATGTAAATCTTGCTAAAGATTGCATTGAAAAAATACACGGTGAGGGTGATTTGCCTGTAATAGCAGGTGGAACAGGACTTTATGTTGATTCTCTTTTGCAGAATATTCAGTTTTCAAAAGAGGAAAGCAATTTGGAATTGCGAAATGAATTAACTGAATTGTTTGATAGTAAAGGTGCAGAATTCATGTTAGAGTGGTTAAGAAAAATTGACTCTGAAACAGCAGAAAGACTCCACCTTAACGATAAAAGCCGAATTATACGTGCTCTTGAAATCTATAAATTAACAGGAAAGACAATGTCAGAGCAAAAAATTCTCTCCCGTGAGGAAGAAACACCTTACAATGTTTTATATCTCGGTATAAATTACCGCGACAGAAAAGTTTTGTATGACAGAATAAATCTTCGTGTTGATTTGATGCTACAGAATGGTCTTTTAGAAGAGGCCAAGGATTTTTATAACACTTCGTCAGACACAACTGCTTGTCAGGCAATAGGTTACAAGGAGTTAGCTCCATATTTTAAAGGCGAGAGCACATTGAAAGAATGTGTTGAAAAACTCAAACAAGAAACAAGACATTATGCGAAGCGTCAACTTACTTGGTTCCGTAAAAATGAAAGAATTAATTGGATTTATCCTGATGATTTTGATAATTTAGAGGATATGAACAATACGGTTTGTAACATGATAAATGACTTTTTAGGAGGTTTGCAATAATATGAATTTTAAACTTGATAAAAACCAGATTAAATATATTGTGTACTCCCTTGTGGGTGTGTGTATTATTGCGTATTTCATTTATCAGGTTGTTCAGATGAACTCTGTGCCATATAAAACAGAAATTGCCCTTAACCGTGATGTTCAAAGCATAATTAAAACTGAAGCTTTCATTGTCAGAGATGAAACATATATAACAACCGACAATACTGGAGGAACAGTAGTTTCAATCGCAGAGGATGGTAAAAGGGTATCAAGCGGTGATGACGTTGCTGTTGTATTCCCGAGTGCGGAAAGTGCGGCGGCTTATGTAAGAATTAATGAACTTGAAAAAGAAATTGATTATTACAATCAACTTAAAAATCGTGTTGGTATAGGAACAAATGCACCTTCTTCTTATAGCAAATTGATTGATGATGCTTGTATTTCATTTATAGCAGCTTCCCGTGAGTCAATAAGCAGTAATTTTGATGATTCACTGACAGACCTGCGTGATGCCATAACTGCTCGTCAGTTGGCTGTAGGTGAGGAACTTTCAGTTGATGCTAAACTTGCTGAACTTCAGGCAGAACTTGTTTCTCTTAATCAGCAAAAAGTTAACTATAAAACTGTTGCATCTCCCAACTCAGGTTATTATATAGGTTCTGTTGACGGATATGAAAACACCGTGGATTATAAAAAGATTACATCTTTGGATTGTCAGGCAATCAATGACCTTTTATCTTCAAAAAAACAAAATACACCGTCTAATGTTATGGGTAAATTAGTTGATGAATTCGATTGGTTCTTTGTTTGCAACATTTCATATAACGAATCAGGAAATGTTCAGGTAGGAAAATCAGTTAAAGTTAATGTTCCGAATACATCCGTAGGAACAATTAATTGTTCCGTAATGCACAAAGGTGAAAAAGATGGTGAGCAGGTTGTTCTTATACTCAAATGTAATATTATGAACCGTGATGTTGCAAATCTTCGTATTCATGATATTGAAATAATTGTTGACGATTATACAGGTATAAGAATTAACAACAAGGCAATTCGTGAAGTTGACGGTGAAAAAGGCGTCTATGTCCAACGCGGAAATATCATTCAGTTTAAAAAGATAAATATTCTCGAGTCAGGCGAAGATTTTTCTGTTATAGAAAGTGTTGCTGACTCAGCATATGTTCAACAGTATGATTCAATCATTACGGAAGGAGTTGACCTGTATGATGGAAAAGTCGTATCTTGAAACACGTAAAGCAGACATTGAATACAATCTTGATGTAATAAATGAAAAAATCGCTGAAAGCGCTGTTAAAAGCGGACGCAAGCCTGAGGATGTTATGCTTATGGCTGTTACAAAAACAGTTGACCCGATTTTCATTAACTATGCACTTGATTATGGTGTTAAATTAATCGGTGAAAACAGAGTTCAGGAAATGCTTCGCAAAAAGCCGGACTTACATCTTGATGGAGTTGATAAGCATCTCATCGGTCACTTGCAAACCAACAAAGCAGGACAGATTGTTGGTGAGGTTGATATGATACAGTCCGTTGACTCTTTAAAGATTGCAAAAGAAATTGCTAAACAATCCGCAAAAAAAGGTATCATAACCGATGTTTTGCTTGAAATAAATGTGGGTGAAGAAGAGAGTAAAAGCGGATTTTCTGTACCAGAATTTTACGAAAATTTATATGCGATTTCAGAATTAAAAGAAATTCGTATAAAAGGTTTGATGACAGTACCCCCGATATGTGAAAATAGTGCACAACTTTGCAAATTTTTTGAAAATATGTATAATATCTATGTTGACATAAAGACAAAAAAGATAGATAATATATGTATGAATATTTTGTCGATGGGTATGTCGGGAGATTATGAAAAAGCAATTTTATGCGGGTCTAATCTTGTAAGGATAGGTTCTTCAATTTTTGGCCCGAGAATATATTAATAGGAGGATTTCAACAATGAGCTTTTTAGACAAAATCAAAAATATTGTTAATGTAGATGAGGATGGATATTATCCTGATGACGATGTGGATACAGGTGCTTTTATGAGTTCCGATAATTTTGAAGATGCAGAGGAGAAAGTTGTTAGACAACAGCGCAGAGTTTCTCGCAATCCTGAAGATAAGGTTGTAAATATTCATACAACAGCACAGCTTCAGGTTGTGCTCGCTAAACCTGAAAAATTTGAAGAGGTACGTGGTATCGCAGACAATCTTAATGAAAAGAGAACAGTTGTTTTAAACCTTGAATCTGTAAGCAAGGATGTTGCACGTCGTCTTATTGATTTCCTTACAGGTGTTGCTTATGCAAACAACGGACAGATTAAGCGTGTTGCAAATAGTACATTTATTATCACTCCATACAATGTTGATGTTATGGGTGATTTGCTTGATGAACTTGAAAATAACGGAATGTTTTTTTGATTTAACTCATAATATTTAGAAATTTTAGTATTGCCTAAGGGCAGAATGGGAAGGATATAAAATGCTTACACCTGATAAAATCAAAGAAAAGTCTTTTCAGACTACAGGACGCGGTTCATATCGTGCTGATGATGTTGATAGCTTTTTAAATGAGGTTTCTGCATCTTATGAACAGATGTTTAAAGAAAATACTGATTTAATCAAAAAAATCAGTATCCTTGCAAAAAAAGTTGAAGAATATCGTGCTGATGAAGAAAGTCTTAAAATGGCTCTTTTAAATGCACAGAAACTTGCTGATAGAATTGTTGCAGAAGCTAAAGAAACTGCTGCTAATGAAGTAGCTTCAGTTAAGGGTGAAACTGATAAGCTTCGTGCTGATGCTGCAGCGGATGCAGCTGCATTGGAAACAAATGCAAAAAATGAATCTGAAGCTATGCTTGCTAATGCAAAAAGAGAATCAGATGCTCTTCTTTCAAGTGCAAAGGCAGAGGCTGAAAAGGTTGTAAAAGATGCAAATACTCAGGCAAATGAGATTCTTGGTAATATCAATCGTAAAGTAACTCATGAAAGCCTTGTATATGAAATGATTCAGAAAGAGGCATCTGAATTCAAATCAAAGCTTATTGCAATGTACAGAGAACATATCACACTTATCAATGACCTTCCTGAAATAGTTGAAGAACAGCTTGATGAAGAAGCTAAGGTAGAAGAAGTTGCAGAAACTCCTGTTGAGCCGGTATATGAAGAAGTAGTTGAAGAAACAGTAGAAACA
>JAZNIQ010000168.1:0-3478 GCA_045577555.1 Candidatus Fimenecus sp. | reverse complement strand
GTCCAATCAGTTTTTTCGCCCGTAGAAATCACTTGGTATTCAGGAATACTTTCGGGAATCTGGTAATCATTTGTATAAGGTGTGTTCGTCATATTCCCCCAAAATAAAAGTGGTGAATAATACGAAAAAATAAGACTTGCCACTATTAAAACAGCGGGAATGATTAATAACAGTATTTTTTTCATGGTAACATCTCCTTTACAAGATAATTATACCACCCACAAAAATAAAAACAACAGCAAAAATACTGTTGCTCGTGGGGTTAAATGATAATTTATTCTTTTATATATGCTTTGTCTTTTTCGGGTATTCCCAATTTATCGGTAATATATCGTTCAACTTTCATACTTAAATCATACTTTTCACGCAGTTCAATGATTTTTTGCATCATAGGGGACTTGTGGTGTATGTCGATTGCTTGTTGACTTTCCCAACTGTCAATTAAAAGAACAGTTTCACTGTCATTCATCGGGAAAAAGTATTCATATTTCAGATTTCCTTTTTTGGCACGGATTTCCTCAACAATGCCACTTGAAATCATTTCTTCTGCAAATTTTCTCGCATTTCCGTTTGTGCCGGAATAGTAAATATTTATTGTTATTGACATTTTATCACCTTGGTAAATAGAAAATTATCCTTTTCTCTTGTAATTCAATACAAGATTTCCGTTAATGTTTTCAGATTTAATTAGTTCAAAGTTACTGATAGTGCTATCCATAAATAATGGTTTATCATCTTTATCTGCTATAATTGGTGCTACTACAAGACTTAACTCATCAATGGCATCTGCTCGTTGGAATGAACCGTTTATAATGCTTCCACCCTCTAAAAGCAGAGTTTTACAACCTATGATATTCTTAAGCTTTAATAATGCAAAATTCACATCAATTTCAGTTTCACCTGCAAAAATATATGGAATATCAAGACTTTCAAGATAACCTAAATATCTTTCATCAACTTGTTCAGTAAGCACCTCAATAATCTGTGCTCCGTCATAACCTGGGTCTGAGTCAGGGTCAATAATTTTATTAGATTTCCAGCCTAATTTGCCTTTTGGGTCAAATGCAATTGCATAAAATCCACTCATATCATCGAGCATAAAATCCATTTTATGACCTAACGGAAATTCTGCAGGCTCATATTTTGACAAATCGGGATAATATCCACCTGTGAAACTGCCTTCCATAGTAACGCGACCACAGATAAATCCGTTTGATCTGAGTTTTCTGTTAATATCATAATAAATTTCACAGACACTCTCACATTCGGGCTTTGAGAGAAAATCTCCCGTCACCTTGCCGTCAAGAGAAGTGACCATATGACAAATAATATAAGGTCTGTTCATTATTTCAACTTCTTTCCGTCGGAAAATGCGTTGCCTACTTTTTCGCCAAGCTTGATATATGTGTGATGAACGCTGTCATATGTGATAGCCTCTAATTTTTGTGTATCAATAAGACCGTCATCACCCAAAACAGACTCATCAGCCGAAACATTTACGATTTCACCAATACAAATTCCGTCCTCGTTAAATTTTAAGAGATTACATTCAATAGTCATCGGAAATTCATTGATAATTGGTGCATTTACAAACTTTGACTTTACAGTTGTAAGTCCTGCTTTTTCCATTTTATCGGGTACTTTATTCCCTGAAACAATGCCAACATAATCTGCCTCAACAACATGCTTTGCATCTGCAATGCTTACTGTGAATGCTTTACTTTCAAGAATATTCTTTGTGGTTTTGTGGTCATCTGCAAGACAAACCATAATCTGATTTGTATCATAAACTCCACCCCAAGCCGCATTCATACAACAAGGGTTTCCATTATTGTCGTAAGCACCGACAATAAATACGGGCATAGGATAAGCCCAAGTTTTAACTCCAAAATCTTTACGCATAATTATTCGCTCCTTAAATGCTATATTTCTCTGTTTTTTATTACTGCTGATTATTTGCTTTAATGATTTCTTCGAGTGTGATGTTTTCGTTTCTGTATCTTGCGTCCGCATTCTTTTCTTGTGAAGTAAATCCAATTGCCTTTTTAGGGCAGTTGTTTACACAAGAAAGGCAGAATTCGCAAGTGGTCTGTGTACGGATTGCCTTACTATTCTCAATTGTCAATATACCTCTTGGACAAATTTTTACACAAATGCCACAACCAATACAATTATCTTTGATTTTAAGGGTTGTACCGTTAATCATTTCAGGGTGGTCGGTGTGCATCTTTTTAACAAATTTATAGAGCATCTTACTTTTGAGACTCGCTTTTGGAATGTGAATTCTGTGAGTATTTATATCACTGATAACTGTGCTAAGTTGACCATCAACGTTCTTGTCGATTTTCTTTTGCTCGTTCATATCAAAAACGGGAAGATAGTTATCAACCATTTTTACAGTTGCAATAAAATCCACATTTAAGCCACATTCTGATGCAAAATCCTTAGTCCACTTTGCAGAAACAGTTTCGTCATTTCCGTAAGTGAGTACCACATAGATGTACTTTGCATTCAAAGAAACTTTTTTGAGAAACTTCTGTACAATGACAGGAAGTTCACCTGAATAAACAGGGGAAACAACACCGATAGTATCATCAGTGAAGTTTAATTCATTGTTTTTCAATGCCTGTGGAATACTGATTGGGTTTTCACTCAGCTTCTTTGCTACATATAAACTGTTACCTGTTGCTGTAAAATAAAAAACCATAATAACACCTCTGTTAATGCAGATTTATATAATAATTATACCACTCACATAAATAAAAGAGCAACAGCGAAATACTGTTGCTCGTGTAGTTGTTATCTTTTTTTATACACAACCAATTCAGGGTTTTCGCCATTTTCTTCATAGGTGCAGACAAGGATAAAGTCCATATTTGCCACGATGCCGAAGCATCTGTCACCACCGAATTCACACTCAAGCTGATTGCCGAGATAGGTTGCGTTATCATCAAGGAATTTTACTGTCTGACCATTCGGAAGACGGTATTCGAGATTAATATATCCGCCCACAAGTGCGTTAAGCTTTTCAACCTTGGGCATTCCGTCGATATGTAAATCTTTAAACTCGCTGATGAGTTGTTGTTTGAATTCTTCAAACTTTTCTGCACCGTCAAGGTATTTATACTTCTTCCAATAATCAAGTTTCGGAAGAATATCTTTCATATATGCTCGTACCTGCTCGGGTGTAAACTGCTCATTTGCCATATGTCCGACACAGACATCAATTAAATCGTCCATATCGTGATACATATATTCACCGTCAGCATAACACCATTTGCAGTATTCTTCATTGAAAATGCCGTCTTTCTCTTTGCTGATGTTTCCGTCTTCAAGTGGCATACCGCAACATTGACAGATAAGCTGTCTTGGAGAGCCTAAAAGTGTATTGATAGATACATCAAATAGTTTTGACAACAGTTTCAAGGTTTCTGTGTTAGGTGTTGTTTCACCATTTTCCCAACGAGACACTGCCTGA
>JAZNIQ010000167.1:0-3090 GCA_045577555.1 Candidatus Fimenecus sp. | reverse complement strand
CACAGAACGACATGGCTACGATCCGACTTACTCGTGACAGTATTATGACTTATCTTATGCATAAAGGACTTGATTCAGGTCTTGCATTCAATATTATGGAAAAAACACGTAAAGGTATTGTTGCAAAGGCTGGTTTTCCCGAGGGTGCAGAGGAGGCTATGAAAGCTTGTAATGTTCCCCAGTGGTATATGGATTCCTGCCGTAAAATCAAGTATATGTTCCCTAAGGCTCATGCGGCAGCTTATGTTATTGCGGCACTCCGTCTTGGTTGGTACAAGATTTATAAACCTACAGAATATTACACCGCCTTTTTAACCGTACGTGGCGGTGACCTTGATGCTGTAACAGTATGTCAGGGCAGGGATGCTGTCAAGCGTAAAATGGTTGAACTTCATGGTCCGCTTAATGCAGAGCCAAAGGACAGAAAACCAATGACAACTAAAGAAAAAGACCAGTTTACTGCTTTACAGGTTGTGAATGAAATGATGGCAAGAGGAGTAGAACTTCTTCCTGTTGATATTTATAAATCACGTGCGAGTGTTTATTACATAGAAGACGGAAAAATCAGAATGCCTTTTTCAGCACTGTCAGGTGTTGGCGAAAACGCTGCTAAAGCACTTGTTGAGGGCAGAGATAACAGTGACGGAAATTTTGTTTCTATTGATGATTTTCAGGCTAAAACAGGAGCATCAAGTTCTGTGGTTTCCGCATTGCAGGAAATTGGTGCTTTTGGTGATTTACCTGAAACTGCACAAATCTCATTTTTCGGATTTTAATATATTTGTATAATATTATACTTGACGCTTGTGCTTTATTATGGTAGCATAGTAGCACGCTAAAGTGAAAAACAAACAAAGGATAAATTTTAAATGAAAAACTATTCTAAAATTACTCCCGAGGGGACAAAAGATTATTTAGCCCAAGAAAGCCGCGCAATCCGTTGTGCAGAAAAAAGGCTATCATCAGTTTTTAAATCCAAGGGTTACGAAAAGGTTATGACACCTACAATAGAATTTTTTGATGTGTTTAACCGAGAAAGTTCAGGTTATAATCCCGAGGACCTTTACAGTTTAACTGATTCATACGGCAGACTTTTAGTGCTTCGTCCTGACTCAACTTTGCCTATTGCAAGACTTGTTTCAACCAGATTTCAGAATGCACGTTTGCCACTTCGGCTTTACTACAATCAGAATGTTTTTGTAAGACAAAAGAATTTAACGGGCAGAAGTGACGAGGCAACTCAAAGCGGAATTGAGCTTATGGGTGCTTATGGTCTTCGTGCAGATTTAGAGGTTATTACAACTGCAGTTGAAGCTATTGAAAGTTGCACATCGGCGGATTTTAAGCTTGAAATCGGTCACGCAGGTTTCTTCAAAGAACTTTGCAGAAAACTTAATGTTACGGACGATATTGTTAGTGAAATTTATGACTGTGTAGAAAGCAGAAATTTTGTTTCACTTAATAATATTCTTGATAAAATCGGTAAATCGGAGGTAACTGACTGTATCCGCAATCTTCCCCGTTTTTTTGGTGGTCTTGAAGTTATTGAAAAAGCAAAATCAATCGATTTGGGTGAAGAAGGACAAAAAAGTCTGGACTACTTAAAAGAGTTATATATTCTTTTGGGTGATGCAGGACTTTCAAATAAAATTGTCATTGATTTAAGCCTTGTCAACCGCACAAACTACTATACAGGCATTATCTTTAAAGGATATTTACAGGGTAGTGGTGTTTCTGTTGTTTCAGGTGGTCGTTATGACAGTCTTGCTGCTGAATTTGGCCGAGATATGCCGTCAACAGGGTTCGGTATTGAAACAGGTGCATTGGCATCCGTTATGCTTTCACGAAACGAACTCGACAAGGAACAACTTCCGGAAATTATCGTATTCGGTGAAAAAGAATATATAATCAACGCGTTGGAATATTCTAAAAATCTTCGTGCAGAGGGTGTTTACTGTGAAAACAGTACCTTTGAAACATTAGAAGAAACTAAAGAATATGCACTGTCAAAAGGTATAAACAAAGTTTGTGTGGTTGGTGAAACAGTAAGGGAGGAAATTTTATGAAAAAATTGAGAATAGCCCTTACAAAAGGCAGACTTGAAAAAAAGAGTGTTGAACTTTTTGAGAAAATGGGAATTGACTGTGATGAATTGATTAACAAAGGCAGACGATTAATTCTCAATGCAGGGGATTATGAAGTTGTTCTTGCAAAAGCAGCCGATGTTATTACATATGTTGAACATGGTGTTTGTGATATTGGTATTGTGGGCAAGGATACAATTGTAGAAAACGGAAAAAGTTTCTATGAAATGATGGACTTAAATCTTGGCAAATGTGATTTTGCTCTTGCTACACAAAAGGGTGTAGATTTTTATGACGGCTTTAACACAAAAAGAATTGCTACAAAATATCCTAATATTACCAAAGCGTATTTTGAAGGCAAAGGAATGGACGTAAAGATTATCAAAATAGAAGGTTCTGTTGAACTTGCACCTCTATTAAATCTTGCGGACGGAATTGTGGATATAGTTGAAACAGGAACAACGCTTAAAGAAAACGGACTTGAGGTTAAAGAAAAAATTATGCCAGTTTCTGCACGAGTAATCGTGAATATGGCAAGTATGAAACTTCGTCGTGAAGAAATCGACAAGTTCCTTTCTGAAATAGAAAAAGTTATCCCAAAGGGTGAATAATATGATAAATACAGTTTTTGCAGACGGTAAGGCAGATGTTTCCCTTATCGCACAACTTAAAGAAAGAAGTGGCGAGGTAGATAAAAAGGTTACTCTTGCCGTTACTGATATTCTTGAAAATGTAAAAAAGAATGGTGACAAAGCCGTTTATGAATACACAGTAAAATTTGATGGTAAAGCACCTGAAAAAGCAGAGATTTCAAAGGAAGAAATTGATAATGCAATTAAGTCTTGCGACCCATTCTTCGTTAAATCTTTGGAAGATGCTGCCCAGAACATTCGTGATTTCCATGCTCGTCAGAAGCAACAGAGTTGGCTCACCACAAAAGAAAATGGCGTTATTATGGGTCAGCGTGTACGTGGTTTGGAGCGAGTTGGCATCTATGTGCCGGGTG
>JAZNIQ010000166.1:0-3315 GCA_045577555.1 Candidatus Fimenecus sp. | reverse complement strand
CATCAAAGGCAGTTGTAAGTGCAGTTAATGCGGCTCTCGCAGAATTTGAAGCAATCAAAGGAGGTGCAGAATAATGGCTAAATTAGGCAAAGAATTCTCAAAAGGTATCATTGCAGAAAACCCTGTTCTGCGTCTTGTTCTCGGTACATGTCCCACACTTGCAACAACAACCTCAGTTGAAAGTGCAATCGGTATGGGGCTTGCTGCTTCAGTCGTTCTTATCTGCTCAAATATTGTTATTTCGGCATTGAGAAAAGTTATACCATCAAAGGTTCGCATTCCTGCATATATTGTTATTATTGCAGGTTTTGTATCAATTGTTCAGATGCTTGTAAAAGCTTTTTTGCCACAGATTGATGAAATGCTTGGCGTTTATCTGCCTTTGATTGTTGTTAACTGTATTATTTTAGGTCGTGCAGAAGCTTTTGCAAGCAAGAATACGGTTCTCTATTCAGCCGTTGACGGTTTGGGTATGGGTGTAGGCTTTACAGCGGCACTTCTTTTAATGGGAGGTATCCGTGAACTTATCGGTGCCGGTTCAATCGCAGGCTTTACCGTACTTCCGGAAGCAATCCCACCAATGACAATTTTTGTGTTGGCTCCCGGTGGTTTCTTCGTGTTCGGTATGTTGATTGCCCTTGCAAATAAGGTTGCAGAGAGTAAAGGAAAACCAAAAGCAGAACTTAAAGGTTGTTCCGCTTGCCCAATGGCATCCACTTGTTCTCTTGTGGGTTCAGCTGATGCGTGTAAGGAGGAAGCAAAATGATTAAAGTATTTTTAGCAATTCTTCTTACGGGAATTTTAACTGATAACTATATTCTTTCAAAGTTTTTAGGTATTTGTCCTTTCCTTGGCGTTTCCAAAAAGGTTAATACTGCAGCAGGTATGAGTGCGGCGGTTATATTCGTTATGGTACTTTCAACTGTGGTTACATACCCAATAAACACATTACTTATGAAAAACGATATGGAGTATTTACAGACAATTGTTTTCATTCTTGTAATTGCGGCTCTTGTTCAGCTTGTTGAAATTATCCTTAAAAAGTATATGGTTTCTCTTTATAACTCATTGGGAATTTACCTTCCGCTTATTACAACAAACTGTGCTGTTTTAGGTGTTGTTCTTCTCAATGTGGAAAAAGGATATACTTTTGCAGAGTCAGTTGTTTCTTCTCTTGGTGCAGGTCTGGGCTTTATGGTTGCAATGCTTATGTTCGCAGGTGTCCGTGAAAGACTTGAGGGTGCAGATATTCCAAAAAGTTTGCAGGGACTTCCCATAACACTTGTTTCAGCATCTCTTGTATCAATGTCATTCCTTGGCTTCACAGGACTTGTTGACGGCATATTCGGTTAAGGAGGGGAATAAGATGGATATTTTAACTGCTGTAATTATAGTTGCTGTAATCGGTCTTGTTCTTGGTCTTGGACTTGCAGTTGCATCAATTGTTTTTGCTGTGCCAAAGGATGAAAAAGCTGAGGCTATACGTGAATGTCTTCCGGGTGCTAACTGTGGTGCCTGTGGTTTTTCAGGTTGTGATGGTTACGCTGCTGCTCTTGCAAAGGGTGAGACTGACAATACTGCTCTTTGTTCGCCCGGCGGAAATGCAACATCTGCGGATATTGCTGCACTCCTTGGGGTTGAAGCAGGTGAAGTAATGCCTGAGGCTGCTGTTGTGCTTTGTATGGGACATAACGGAAATGCTAAACTCAAGTATGATTATCAGGGCGTAGAAAGTTGCAGAATGGCTGCACAGCTTTATTCAGGTCCTAAGGAATGTGTTTATGGCTGTTTAGGACTCGGCGATTGTGTTGCCGCTTGTCCGTATGATGCAATTCACATCTGCAATGGTGTTGCAAGAATTAATCCTGTTGAGTGCCGTGCTTGTAAAATGTGCGTGAACACTTGTCCTAAAGGCCTTATTGAAATGATGCCTCTTCATCGTATTACTGCCGCTGTGCTTTGCAAAAACCATGATAAAGGCGCAATCACACGTAAAGAATGCACATCAGGTTGCATTGGTTGTATGAAATGTGTTAAGACTTGTGAATACGACGCGGTTAAGGTTGAAAATTTTGTGGCACATGTTGACTATGCAAAATGTATTGGTTGCGGTAAATGCCATGAGGTTTGTCCTGTGGGCGTAATTGACCTTGTTGATATGAAAAAAGTATAAGATAAATTAATAAAGCTCCTCGTCAGTTGTTTCTGATGAGGAGTTGTTTTATGCAAAAAAAGATGACTGCCACCGTGGTGACAGCCATCTTTTTTTATGAGAAAAATTATTATGAAAACTAGTTAAGCGACTTGTTTTACAAGTCTATATATTAAAAATTTCTGTGTGGTGGAAAAATAGGGATTGGTGTTATACTTTATGAAAAAGGAAAGGGAAAATTTGTTGGGGATTGGGAAAACCACCACACAGAAATTATAAACAAACTAAAGGAAATCTGTGTTCAGCATTTATGCTGTGAAGCCAAGCAACTGAACAACCTTGAGAAATGACTTGAATGAGAATTCTTCTTGAATTAACTCAACAGCAAGTTTCATCTGCTCTTTTTCGGCGTTATACACTCTACCGCCTCCTTTATTCTGTTGTGGCTATATAATAACACTAAAAAAACAAAAAGTCAAGCATTTTTGCACAACAAAATTGTTAATTATTTGTGAATGTTGCACAAATAAACTGTAAACATAAATGTTTGCAGGCTGTGTAATAATTTATAGTCAAAAAATAAGTTTTTGTGTAATTTTAACAAATAAATGGTGTATATATGTAAAAATAAACCAAAATTAAGCGTAAAGACGTCTTTTGGTAATAAAAAGTTTGTGCATATTTTTATAAAAAATTTTTAAAAAATAAAAAACGGAGCATTTCTGCTCCGCTAAATAATTTTTTAATGATTATTCATTTTTGTGAATTTTCCATTTCTGCACGTTTTTGGAGAAGTGCATTATGATAGTCTTCTTTTGTTTTACCTGTCAGCTTATAGAAGAAGAACGGAACTCCTGCAAGGAACATCATAATACCGTGCATAATGGTGTAGAAGAAAAGGAGAGCCACTTTTGTTTCAAGGCTTTGTACCGGATTTGGAACAAGGTCTGTTGGTTGGATATAACCGATAATTGAACCTTCACCATAGAGAATAAGTGGTGCGACTGTACTTGCAATTGTACCGCTTATAAGAGTTCCTATGCCGATAACGAAGGGGAATGATGCATCAAGACGTTTTCCTGTTTTAAGTTCAATAGTTTCAAGAACATCAGCCTGGAACATACTTGGAAGAAGGTTTGATGCACCGAACTGAAGACCAATAA
>JAZNIQ010000165.1:0-9426 GCA_045577555.1 Candidatus Fimenecus sp. | reverse complement strand
AAATCAACTCCTTGGCTCACAGAACGACATGGCTACGATCCGACTTATAATGATTCCGTGAACACCTGCAGCCTCTGCAGTACGGATAATTGCACCAAGGTTGTGTGGGTCTTCAATTCCGTCACAAGCCACAATAAAAGGTGCTTCACCACGTTCTTCAGCAACAGCTAAAATTTCCTCAATCGTTGCATAATCATGAGCTGCACAAATTGCAACCACGCCCTGATGATTACTGTGTCCGCACATAAAATCGAGTTTTTTCTTATCAACCTCTTTAACCACAGCACCCTTATCACGACATTGACCGATGATTTTTCCCACCGTTCCGCCTTTTTCACCACGAAGAACAAAAAGCGTATCAATTTCACGTCCCGACTTTATTAATTCTGTAACCGCATTTCTGCCGATTATTAAATCCTTCTTTTTTTCTTCATTGAATAAATCCATTTTTTAACTCCTTTTGAGCATAGTTACAGATAATAGTTTTTTAATAATTTATTATACCAAATAATATATAATATTACAAGTGTAATTTGCTTGAAATAAACAAAAAACAGAGGTGTTTCCCAATGAAAACACCTCTGAATATATTATCCCATAAAGCCCTGGTCATCACTTGTTGGTTCTTCCGGCACTTCTGTTGAAGGTTCATCTGTAACAGGTTCTTGTGTACTTGGTTCTTCAGTACTCGGCTCCTCTGTGTTAGGCTCTTCAGTTGACGGCTCCTCTGTACTGGGTTCCTGTTTATTAGGTTTTGTTTGTGAAGAATTACCCGATGATGACGGATATCTGTTGTTTGTGCTTCCTGATGGTTTGCTTGGAGTCACATCTTCACTGGGCACCTGATTTTCATCCATAGGAATTTCGCTTTGGGAAGTATTATCCTCATCAACTGTAGGATATTCCGGTTCTGTTTCTGTTTCAGGCGGACGCTCTGTAATTTCGGGAGCAGGACCAACTTGTGAATATTTGGGTTGATCTCCGCAAGCAGTCATAAAAACTGCAAGCAAAACAATTAAAACCAAGGCAACAATCTTTCTCATTTTAAACCTCCGTAATATTACCGTAAACTTGCACAATTTCTAAATTTTCACTTTTCAAAAAGTCTTTTGGTGTAATAATTCTTCCGCTTTCCGGAGCAATATCAACGCCACATGCCATATAAGCATACCACACAAGATGCGCACATTGTGTCGTTATTGGTACTTTATCAGGATTTCTTCCTGTAAAAATTCCCCCGAAAAGAGAATAATATAATCCTCTTAAGTTTTCCTGTGCAAACTGACCTGCTTTATTTCTCACAGATTCGTCTGTATTTTTAGGACGTAAAACCGCAACAAGAGGATATTTAGTCCACGATGCCATAAAAGTATTGTTGGATTTTTCACCAACCATAACCGCCTGAACACCGATTCCACTCTCCGCATCTGTTACGATTGTAGCGTGACCATGTCTCCAACCGAGAGAATGAATGCTCAAGGTGATTATTATATCACCATTTTGCAAATCTGCAAAGTAGGGGTTACGTATTTTTTCACCTTGACTGTCCGTTATTGTTTCGTGACAGGCAAAAACGCCCTTTCTGTAGCAATAATAATCCTTATCTGTCAAATAATAGTCTCTGTACTCGTTGATTTTATCAATTTCACCACTTGCTAACAGTTTATCAACTGCAGGTCTTCCCAAACCTGATTGAACAAAAATTTCCGCATAATCATCATCTGACAACAAAATATTTTTACCAATTTTTTCAATAATTTCATCCCATACAGCATCGTTACCAACTGCATCACTATATGCCCAAATGTCTGTAATCTCGCTGGAGACATAATCAACAGTCATAAACACTATCAGAACAGCTAACATAATGGTAATAACTTTATATACCTTGTTTTTTCTAGTTTTATTCAAGCTCATTCTCCAAATTTTTTGCTTATTTTTCATACCTGCAATTTCAGATTAAAATTCATATTACCACAAAAAATATATTTTTTCAATTTGTTGATGAAAATATAATAAAAAATATAGTTCGGGGGAAAATATTTTTGATTGGAAGTGATTTTATGTCAACCACAGATAAAGAATATGACAAGATGGCGAAAAAAGCATCTCCACCATCACCAAAGTTCTTAAACTGCTTAAAAGCCTTTATTTTTGGCGGTGTAATCTGCACATTCGGACAATTTTTAAACTGGGGATTTGAAAAACTGAATTTTTCTGAAGATGCAGTAAAAGCACTAACCCCCTCAGTTTTGATTGTCATTGCGGCAATCCTCACAGGAATAGGTGTTTTTGACAAAATCGCAAAGCACGCCGGAGCGGGCACTATTGTTCCCATTACAGGATTTGCCAATTCTGTTGTTTCCCCTGCGCTTGAGTTCAAGTCAGAGGGAATTGTTATGGGAACAGGCGCAAACATCTTTAAGCTTGCCGGTCCTGTAATTGCATACGGCATATTTTCTGCCGTAATTTATGGAATAATCTGTTATATTTTTCAGTTGTATTAAAACAAGGCGGGTTCTTGCCCCGCCCTACTTTTTATTGTGCATCTGTACCTGTAAATCTTATGAGTTCAAGATTTGGTGCATTTTTTGCGTCAATTGCTTTAGCATAATCATCGCAGATATTGCCCCACTGTACTGAAGATTTTTCAATAAGCACATTTTTCGCGTTTCTTATAAAGAAACCACTGTTTTTATATTTTTCAACACCATACTGCAAACAAGGCCTTAAATCGTAAAATCCACAATCCCATTTTGAAGTTTTTGTCATTGTAACACTTACATTTTCAAAGGTTACATCCTCAATCATATTTTCTTCTGTGCCGTGAATAAGCACTCCATTTTCACCTTTACAGGTAATATTACGAAAACGGATATTCTTAATTTTACCTGATTTTGTGTTTTCATCACGATTGAATGTTGTAATAACAATTGGCTCAGCTGTGCCCCACCAATCAGGACAAAACCTACGAGTTTCGATAATGCAGTTTGAATATGTAATATTTTCAACATTACCGCCGTCACGAATCTGAATTGATAGCCCTCGATTACTGCGCGAAATAATGCAATTATCAACAATTACATTACGAAAATCACCAACACCCTCTGTGCCGATTTTAATGGCTGCAGAAGTTGAAATGAGCGTACAATTTGCAATAATAATATTCTCACAAGGACCATATTCCGCATTACCCTTTGATGTTTTAAGGCAGATACAATCATCGGCACATTCCACGTGACAACCTAAAATTCTCACATTTGTGCAGTGGTCAGGGTCAATACCGTCAGAGTTTGCCACATCCAAATCATTTAAAATTCTTATTTGAGAAATCAGCACATCGTCGCAACCTGCAGGATGCAAAGTCCAGAAGGGTGCATCAACAATTGTAACATCTTTGAATGTGATATTATTACTCTTTTCAACATAAATAACTGTTGGACGAGGATAAAAATTACCCGTTACATAATATTGGTCTTTTCTCTCAACAAAAGCGTGACCATTAGCGTCAATTGTACCCTCTCCTGAGATTGTGCAACCATCAGCCTCATAACCGTAAATAAACACAAATGACGGTTTGCCTGTAACAGGATTACCAATAAGTGCAGTTTTAGGATCATTAATCATATTACAAGGACGGATATAACCGTCAATATTGTCAGTTGCCTTAAGACGAGAGCCTTTTTGAAGGTGCAACTCAACATTTTTCTTCATTCTTATTGAGTCAGAAAAATATGTTTTTCCACTTGTCAGCACAACTGTACCGCCACCATTTTCTTCTGCCTTGTCGATAGCAGTCTGGATAGCAACACAGTCGTTGTTTACACCGTTACCGAATGCACCAAAATCTTCGGGATAAAAATAGAGCATAATAAAACCTCCACTTTAAAACTCTGCCAAAAGTATAGCACAATAAATTTAAAAGAGCAATAAAAAGTCCCCGCAAATCAGGGACTCTGGAGCTGGAAACGTGACTCGAACACGCGACCTGCTCATTACGAATGAGCTGCTCTACCAACTGAGCTATTCCAGCAAATATTAAACCGCAAGGAATATTATAAGATATTACAAAAACTTTTTCAAGTATTTTAATGCAAAACTATCTAAAGTGTGTTACAATATAAAAAGCACTCCGAAAGGGATGAAGAAAATGAAAAAAGTTGCATTGGTTACAGGCGGAGCAAAAGGTATCGGCTCTGCCATTGTGAAAAGACTTATAAAAGATGGTTACAAAGTTGCATTTACATATAATGCTTCTGAAGAAAAAGCACGGACACTCTGTTCCGATGCAGGTGCAGACTGCAAGGCATATAAACTTGACATTACTGACAGTAATGCTGTGAAAACTGTAATTGATGATATCGAAAACAGTTTTGGGGAAATTGCCGTTCTTATCAACAATGCAGGAATTGCTGAACAGGCATTATTTACAGATATAACCGATGAAATGTGGCACAAAATGATTGAAACAAATCTTTCAGGCGCATTTTATTGCAGCCGTGCCGTACTCAAATATATGATTAACAGAAAGTCGGGTAAAATCATAAACATCTCATCCATCTGGGGCGAAACAGGAGGTTCCTGTGAGGTGCATTATTCAGCATCAAAAGCAGGACTGATTGGTATGACAAAAGCACTTGCTAAAGAGGTTGGACTTTCGGGAATTACTGTTAATGCCATATCACCAGGTGTTATTTTAACTGATATGACAAGTCACTTTGATGAGGAAACAATGAAATCTCTCAAAGAAGAAACACCGCTTAACAAAATTGGTGCTCCCGAAGATATTGCAGGTGCAGTTTCTTTCCTCGCATCAAAGGATGCAGACTTTATAACCGGGCAAAACCTAGCCGTCAACGGCGGAATGAATATATAAAATAAGGTGGTTGAAATCAACCACCTTCATTTTTTATATACCAAAATATTTTTTAGCATTGTTGAACGAGATGTCCTCCACAACCTGTGAAAGAAATTCAATGTCGGCCGGGTATTTACCCTCTTCTACCAAATCACCAATAATTTCACAGAGAATTCTGCGGAAATACTCGTGACGAGGATATGAAAGGAAGCTACGGGAATCTGTAACCATACCAACAAATTTGCCAAGAACACCAAGGTTTGCAAGTGCTTTCATCTGTTCACGCATACCGTCATAGTTATCGTTGAACCACCATGCAGAGCCAAACTGTATCTTTGATTGTGCTTCACTGCTCTGGAAATTGCCGAGCATTGAACCGAGAACATAATTGTCCTTTGGATTAAGAGTAAAGAGAATTGTTTTTGGCAATTTACCCTTAACATCAAGCGAATCAAGGTAACGTGAAAGTCCGTAAGCTAATTGGTGGTCGTGAATTGAATCAAAGCCAGCATCCGCTCCGATAGATTTGAACATTCTTCCGTTATTATTTCTCATTGCACCAAAATGAAGTTCCATTGCCCAACCGAGCTCAGCATATTTTTCACCAAAAAACTGTAACAGCGCTGTTCTGTACTGGTCAAGTTCTTTCTTTGTGAATTTTCCACCTGCAAGTGCTTTTGTAAATATTGCTTCCAACTCGTCTTCTGTTGCAAGTTCAAATGGACAGTATTCAAGAGCGTGGTCACTTGCTCTGCATCCCATTTCGTCAAAAAATGCTATTCTCTTGCTCAGTGCGGTCAAAAGGTCTGCAAAGGACTTGATTTCCATTTCTGCTGCCTTTTCCATTGCGACAATCCAATCTTTGAAAATCGGTGAATCAATAAGGAAAGATTTATCAGGACGGAACGCAGGAAGAACTTTACATTTAAAATTCTTATCCTCTGCCAATAATTTATGATATTCAAGTGAGTCTGCAGCATCATCCGTTGTGCAGACACAAGCAACATTTGATTTTTCTATAAGTGCACGTGGTGTAAATCCACCCGCTTTAATCTGCTCGTTACACTTTTCCCAAATCATATCTGCTGTTTTTGCACTTAATGTTTCGTAAATCCCGAAATATCTCTGCAATTCCAGATGTGTCCAATGATAAAGTGGACTGCCTATGCAATAAGGAAGTGCCTCTGCCCACTTTAAAAACTTTTCATAATCAGATGCATCGCCTGTAATATGTTTTTCGGGCACACCATAGCCACGCATTCCGCGCCATTTATAATGATCACCGCCAAGCCATACCTGAGTAATATTTTCAAAAGGCTTATCCTCATAAATCTCCTTTGGAGAAAGATGACAATGCCAATCGAAAATAGGTGTGTCTTTTGCACCTTTTTCAAAAATTACTTTTGCTGTTTCGGTTGAAAGTAAAAAATCTTTATCCATAAATGCTTTCATAAAATCACCTTATATTTCAGATTGTTTTCATTGTATCACATAATATTAAAAAATAACAGTATTTTTTATTGTTTTAATTGTACTGTTATGATAAAATATTTTTATTAAGTTTTACGAGGTAATGTCTTTGAAAATTGGTAATGTTGAAATAAATGGCAAAGCCGTTTTAGCACCTATGGCAGGAGTTGCCGACCGCGCATTCCGTGAACTCTGTGTAGGTTATGGTGCTGCATATGTAGTGAGTGAAATGATTAGCTCAAAAGGCGTTTCAATGGGTGACAGAAAATCCAAGGATTTGATGTTTTTATCTCCTGAGGAGCGTCCTGCTGCCGTGCAGATTTTTGGAAGTGACCCAAAAATTATGGCTGAAAGTGTTGAAACTGTTATGCAGGTAAAGCCACAGATTATTGATATAAACATGGGGTGTCCTGCACCAAAAATCGCAGGTAACGGCGGTGGTGCATCACTCTCTAAAAATCCTCAACTTGCCGAGCAAATTGTAAAAGCTGTTGTTGATGCTTCTCCTGTACCTGTAACTGTAAAAATCCGTGCCGGATGGGATGAAAATTCAATTAATGCCATTGAAATGGCTCAAAGAGCAGAAAGCGCAGGTGCATCTGCAATTACCATTCACGGAAGAACAAGAAAACAGATGTATTCACCCCCTGTTGACCGAAATATTATTGCAAAAGTAAAAGAATCCGTCAGTATTCCTGTTATTGGCAACGGTGATATTGTTGACGGACTGTCAGCAGCAAGTATGCTTGAAGAAACAAATTGTGATTTAATTATGGTAGGCAGAGGTGCTTTGGGTTGCCCATGGGTTTTCTCGCAAATCAATGCTTATCTTGACCACGAAAGAATAATCCCCCACCCTCCCGTAAGTGAGAGAATGAGGATTATGATTAGGCATATTGAAAAAATCTGCGAATACAAAGGTGATTTTATAGGAATGCGAGAAGCTCGCAAGCACGCAGGTTGGTACACAAAAGGTCTTCATGGTGCGGCAAAATACCGTCAGGAATTAGGCACCATTGAAACCATGGAGCAATTACAAAAAATTGCATACAAAATTTGTGTTGAAAATCAGTAAAGCAAAAATACGGTCTTGAAATAATCTTCAAAACCGTATTTTTTTATTTTTCAAATGTTCCTTTCCAGTCACTTGGTGGTGTATCATAAAGTACTCCGTCAAGGATGATATCAAGGATTTCTTCTATTTGTGTTGCACCCTTAATAGGTTTAAGAATTTTCTTCACACGTTTATTAAACAATGCCCAGATTATAAGATATTCAGGAGTATAAGGATTATACGGCTCGTCACCTACAAACACATTCGTAACCGCCTCAATAAGAAAATCTTTTACATTTCTGTCCTTGATTGACTCGTGAACATATTTGCTTAATCCGAACATTTTTCCTATTGTGCCAAAAGTTGCTTTCTGCAAGAATTTTCCAAATGGTACAAGTATTGGCTCCGCTTTGTGCACTATTTCAGGTGTCATACTGAATGAAGTTGAAAGCTCAGCGAGTTTCGGAATATCATAAGCCATTGAGTCAAAAATCGCATTTAGGAATTCCTGGAAATTGACTTTTGTGTATTCATCAACAGTCATTCCCTTTAAATCCCAATCGAAGTTATCAATCTTTACGCTATCAACCTGAACTTCAGTATCTGTCATAACTACTTTTCTCATAGCATTGGGATATCCAACTGCTGAACAAGTATTAATATCATAAAAATCGTTGCCTTTTGGTGTGGTCATCTTTGCAATGTTCATCATATGGGTATGACCTGTGAAAATGAACTTGACTCCATTATCTGCAAGAAATTCCGAGGTTTTTTCAAAATCACCAAGCATATCACGACGGCTAAAAAGAGGATAAATGGAACTTGGCGGTAATACAGGATGATGTGTTACTGCAAAAATATAGTCACCGTTTGCCTTTGCATCGTCAATCTGCTCTTTAATCCATTCAAGACAATCATCATAATAGCCACAGAAAAATTCATCACCATCATCATTAAGGCAGAGCAATCTGTAACCTTCCTGCAACTGTACACAGTATGAATGGCTCGGTTTATGTAATGAAATTGCCTCAGATAAACCAAAATCATGATATATTTCCAAAAGTTCATCACGCTCAGTACGTGTAGCAGTTAAAAGTTCATCACCAACACATTTTTCAGCTTTGCCTGTACCATTACCGTCTTCTCTGTAGTAGTCATGAGTACCTGTTGTGAGATATACCTTTTTACCTGCATCCTTTAATCTTTGTAATTTCGGAATCAAATCGAAATGACTTTCCTTTGCACCGTTACAAGTAACATCACCTGTAATCAAAACAATATTTGTTTCTGTATCTTCAATGATTTTATCAAAGTAAGCATCAATCATTGCGCCTGTTTCTGCAAGGCATTTCTGGTCGGAAAGACAGATTTTTTCAAAAGCTTTACCGTCTGTGCCAAGTTCAAGTGCATAATGATGTAAGTCCGTTATCTGGTAAAATCTTAAATCTTTACTCATAAATTCACCTTATTCTGCATTTTCTGATGCTCGTTTTGTGATTATGTAATCATGAACCTTATCAGCAAGTTCACCGTAAACCTTAAATTTCTTGCGGAAAACAATAAGGGATGCAAGGAAAAAGAGCATTGGCACACCAAAACAGATTATACCGATACCTGTTTTCGTTCCATCATTAAGTCCCATACTTGTCATAATCTGCTCATTATAATTCATAATTCCCAGACCGCCAAAAAGAACGATAGTCTGCATTGTATAAGCCATTTTTTGCAAGAAGCCTTTCATTGAGAAAGTAATGCTTTCACTTCTTTCACCATTCTTATATTCACCATAATCAACAATGTCTGCAAGGAAGATTGTCTGTGACACAAACATTGAAGAAACGCCTACAGATGCAAGAATATAACAAACATCCATAATTACGACATTTAGTTTTAAAATTGGTCCTGTTATGAGCATAAGTGCATAACCCAAAATTGATGTAACAAGAGAGATTGTGTAAGTTGTTCTCTTTGAAAACCATTTTGTAAGTACGGGTACAACAAGAAGGCCTAAAACTGAACCAACTGTACCGATTGTCTGGAAAAG
>JAZNIQ010000164.1:0-3660 GCA_045577555.1 Candidatus Fimenecus sp. | reverse complement strand
AAGAGTATCACCCTGATGGTTATGTGATGGGTGCAGTGGTAGTCCTGCAGGTTTATCCACAATCAGCAAATCCTCATCCTCGTAAAAAATCTTTAAAGGATAGGGTAGAGGTGCAACAGCAGAGGTTTTTTCTTCTTTATCTGCAGGTAATGTGATTGATAAAACATCACCCTTTTTTATATTATCAACTGTGCGGATATGTTCACCATTAAGCAAAATACCTTCCGGGTCATGTTTTAATTTTGTAATCAAGCGTGACGAAGCAAATGCCTGCTCTTTAAGAAATTCAAGCACTTTTTTTCCGTCATAGTTTTCTTCAATTGTGAAATCAATTCGTCTTTTTGAGTTCATAACAAAGATTTCACCTCTCGTAAAATTCGGTTGTATTATATCATAAAACAGACACAATATAAACTATTTTCAAGAAAAAAGATGGTGTGCAACCATCAGTTGCTAAATTTTAAAGTAGAGTTGGTGAAATTTACAGCGAATTTGTGATAATATTTAATTAGAAAAGGAGGTTATACAAATGAATTTCGGTGAAAAAATATACGAATTGCGAACAAAAAAGAATTTATCCCAAGGTGATTTGGCAGACAAACTTGATGTATCGCGTCAATCCGTTTCAAAATGGGAAAATGATACGGCAGTACCCGATTTGGATAAACTTATGAAATTGTGTGATGTTTTTGAAATCTCACTTGATGAGCTTACAGGCAGAGAAAAACCAAAAGAAACATCACTCAATAAAATAGAAGAAATAAAAAGTGGTCTTACAAAAACCCAACTTATTGGTTGTATTCTTTTTGGTGTTGGAATTGTATGTGCATTGTTACCTTATGGCTTTTTGGTTGCTCCATTACTTATTATATATGGAATAATTTGTTTGACGGTAAAGAAAAATCCCTGGTATTGGTGTGCTTGGGTTACGTTTATTCCTTTACTGTTTGTAATTAGATGGGCAATGGCAACAAATATTGTCTGCACTATAATTGAAATTGCATTTCTTGTAGTAATGGCTTTTGTCACATATAAAGCATTTAAGGATACCGAAGTAGTAATTTCAAGGAATAAAGCAATTATAATTTTTGTTTTGTCTATTACTTTTGACCTATTGTATATACTTTACCGTTTGTGGAGTATGGGTGTTTTTGGTGAGATTGACACTATCGCAATCGTTATTCTTGAAAATGGACAAGCGGTTACGATCGAAAATGTGACTTCGAGCTTTGTCTATGGAATTATAAATGTGTTCATTACATCAGGTGTAGGCTTGTCATATATCGGAATCATTGTAAGTGCGAAGAATCTGAGGAAAAATGAAAAGGTTAAAAGGTCATTTTGAGCGTAAGCGAAGAATTTCTCCAATGGTAATATATCAACTAACAGAGATTCTTCGTCACTTTGTTCCTCAGAATGACACGGGATAATTAAACCTCATATAAGCAACAAAAAACCACGGTGTGAAACCGTGGTTTTCTTAATGTGTATTATCTTATTTTGCCAAGTCGCCAACTTCAAGCATAAATCCGCCGAGCTGTGCACCGAATTCAGGACCACCGTCCATAATAAGACGGCCTGCTTTTGTTGCCTCAAGCATATCATCAATGCTAAGAAGAATACCGAGTGCTGAATCGAGGTTATTGAAGCGAAGTGTGAAGAATGGCATTGCTCTCTTATATTCGCCACGACCTGCTCTTGATTTACCTGCTTTAATACGGATAAAAGCAGCAACTTCAGGGTGACCGTCAACTGCGAATGCATAAACACGGTCAGGGCTCTTTGAAGTCCAGTCTTTAATTCCTTCGTGACCCATTTTGTTAAGCTGACTGATACCACTTGAAAGGAGATAGAAGAAGCATTTAACCATAAGAGTTTTTGTTTCTTCATCCTTTGGAGGTTCAGTAGCACCTGTAAGTTCTGAAAGCTTAAGAAGTGTCATAAGTAAAGCTGTGAAAGCACCAAAATTCTTGATGATTCCTTTGAATTTTGGAAGCTTGAGCATATTGCCTTTGAAAAAGGCATTCATTGTTTCAATGTCTTTAAATTCAAGTTCAACATCGGGAGCTTCGTGAATAGTGTTAAGCTTTGTTTCCCATTCGCCCTCTGTGATGATGAAATGTGTTGAATATTTGCCACCTTCTGCTTCAGGGTCGCGTGCACTAATCTGTAAAACCGTAGTGAGCTTATCAAACTTGGCCTTGAGAGATGGAACATCAGTAGCAATAACTTTCAAAAGTGGCAATGCAGCATTGAAAAATATTTTTGATGCATAAAGTTCTTTTTGTTCGTGCATATTATCAACTCTCTTTCTAAACAACGAATCAGATTAAACTTCGTCGTCCCAGTTGTCGTCTTCTTCAAAGTCTGCATTCATCATTTCACGAACTGCAGAAATAATACCATTAGAATCAATGCCAGCATCTGACATAATATCTTCCTGAAGACCGATCATGGCGAAGCCCTTATGGCCGAGCATCTTGAATGCACAGCCCTTACCATACTGAGCCATAACTTCAGCAACCGCAGAACCAAGACCGCCAGTTACAAGGTGGTCCTCAACGGTGATAATTCTTCTTGTGTCAGAGATTGCTTTTTGTATTGCTTCTACGTCAATAGGACTGATTGTGTGCATATTAAGGACACGAACGCTGAGTCCGTCTGCATTCTTAAGGAATTTAGCAGCTTCACGAGCTTGGAATACACACGAACCACAAGCAATAACTGTGATGTCTGTACCTTCGTGAACTTCGACTGCCTTACCAACTTCAAAACCATAGTCCATGTTATCATAAAGAACACGGTCAAAGCCACGGTTGATACGAATATAGTAAGGACCAAAATTATCATAAGCAGCGTTAACTGCGTTTGCTGTTTCAAAACCGTCAGCAGGAACAATAACTGTAAGATTAGGCATTGCTCTTGTGATTGCAAGGTCAGTAATAGCATGGTGAGTTGAACCTGCCTGACCGAATGATGTACCAGAGTGAGTAGCAATAATCTTTGCGTTTACATTCTGATAGCAGATGTCTGTATGGAGCTGGTCACAAGCACGCATTGATGTGAAAGCTGAGAAGCCTGAAAGGAATGGAATCATACCTGCTCTTGCCATACCAGCTGCAACACCGAACATATCCTGCTCTGCGATACCAACATTGATAACTCTTTCAGGACAAACCTTTAAAACATCACCAAGTTTTGTAGATTTTGCGAGGTCAGCTGTGATAGCAACAACCTTAGGGTCTCTTAAAATAATGTCGGCAAGTGCCTTACCGTAAATTTCAGCTGTAGAAAGCGCTGTCTGGTCAACTGCTGTATAAACAAATCCGCCTGCCATAATTATTTACCCTCCTTTCCTGCTCTAGCAACACGTGCTGCATAGTCTTCATCAAGCTCTTTGTTGAATTTTTCAAAGAGTGCATCGTCAATTGCACCATAGTGCCATGTGTAGTCGCCTTCGATTGATTTGATACCTGCGCCCTTCTTTGTATCCATAAGAATACATGTGGGTGCACAGGGTTCCTTTGATCTTTCAATAGCAACATCAATAGCAGCGCAAAGTTCGCCGATATTGTTACCGTCAACAACGATTGTATTGAAGCCGAAAGCTGTCATCTTGTCAGCAAGGGGTTCAAGCTTCATAACGTCTTCTGTGTTACC
>JAZNIQ010000163.1:0-4470 GCA_045577555.1 Candidatus Fimenecus sp. | reverse complement strand
GGATCGTAGCCATGTCGTGCTGTGAGCCAAGGAGGTGATTTATGACATTGTCTTCCTAAGACCGCTTGGCCTCCGACTTGTCTTGTTGCACAGGAATTGCGTGATATGGACGCTTTAAATGTGGAAGCAAATAACGGCAGAGTGGATTTTGAGGGCGATGCAAATATTCTTGCCCGTGCTAATATATGTTCACGATACAGCGAAAGAATTTTAATTCGTATGGGTGAATTTAAGGCTGTAACCTTTGAACAACTTTTTCAAGGTGTAAAAAAACTTCCTTGGGAAGACTGGATTGGGAATTTTGATGCTTTTCCTGTAAAGGGATATTCCCTTAATTCAAAGCTTTTTTCAGTAAGTGACTGTCAGGCAATCATTAAAAAAGCCGTTGTTGAAAGGCTTAAAGAAAAATATAAAATATCTTGGTTTGAGGAAACAGGTCCTGTTCATCAGATTCAGTTTTCAATTATGAAAGATATTGTAACTGTGTTTATTGATACATCCGGTGTGGGACTTCACAAACGCGGATACAGACCGGTTTCAAATTCAGCACCCATTAAAGAAACTCTTGCTGCTGCTATGGCAGACCTTTCCCGTCTTCGTCATTATCATACACTTTATGATGTTTGTTGCGGGTCAGGTACAATTCTTATTGAGGGTGCTATGAAAGCACTTAATATTGCACCGGGACTTAAGCGTTCATTTATCTCGGAGAGATTTGAAAATATAGACTCAACAGTATGGCAACAGGAAAGAATGAGAGCAACAGACCTTGTTATTCAAGATGCCGATTTTATGGCTTACGGCTCTGATATTGATTTTCATGCCCTTGAGATTGCAAGAGAAAATGCAAGACGTGCAGGCGTTGGTATGAAAATTGACCTTTCCAAAAGGGATTTAAAAGACTTTGTCCGTAAGAGTGAAAAGGGCACAGTAATTTGCAATCCTCCTTATGGTGAAAGAATGTTGGATATAAAAGCCGCAGAAGATATTTACAGAACAATGGGTAAAATCTTCACTCCCGAACGTGGTTGGGCATACTATATTATCAGTCCTGATGAGGAATTTGAAAAAGTTTTTGGCAGAAAAGCAGATAAACGTCGTAAACTTTATAACGGTATGATAAAATGCCAATTATATATGTATTACAAGTAATTAGGAGAACATTATGAAACATATTTTTGTTGTCAATCCTGTTTCAGGTAAGGGCAAAAACGCGAAAAATTACATTCCCACAATTGAAAAGTATATTAAAGAAAAAAATCTTGATGCTGACATCTATGTAACAAGTGCAAGTCGAGACGGTATGCGTTATGTTGAAGAAATTGCAAAAAAAGGTGAGCCTGTCAGATTTTATTCCTGTGGCGGCGACGGAACACTTTACGAAATCGTAAACGGTTGCTACAAGTATCCTAATTGCGAAGTTGCAAACATTCCGTTGGGTTCGGGTAATGACTTCTCAAGACTTTTTGGAAGAAACACAAATCTTGATGACCATGTAAACGGTGTACCTGTAAAACTTGACCTTATTTTAACAGATGGTCAGGTTGCAATTAATGAATGTGCAATGGGTATCGATTCAGAAGTTTGTGCAAGACAGGTCAAATATAAACAGTTGCCAATGGTAAATGGTGAGTTGGCTTATACACTTTCTGCACTTCGTTGTGTTGTTTTCAGCAAGATTAATAATAAGTTCAGAATTACTATTGACCACGATAAAGTTTATGAGGATGATTTCCTTTTCTGCTATATCGGAAATTCTCGTTGGTACGGTGGCGGATATATGGCTGCACCGGGTGCTATGCCTAATGACGGACTTATTGACTGCGTAATGGTAAGATATCCGAAAGAAATTGCAAAAAAGGGTCCTATCGGTTTGCTTCCGCTTTTGAATAAATATAAAAACGGTGAACATCTTAATTGGGATTTCACAAAACTTGTTCATTGTAAACATGTTAAAATTGAAAGCCAGAATCCTGCGGCAGTTAATGTTGACGGTGAATGTGCTTATGTTACAGAACGTGAATTTGAACTTTTAGAGGGTGCAATTAATTTTATAGTACACCGCGGCTCAAAATTTCTTGAATTAATATAAAACAGTAGGGCTTATGTTTTGCTTAAACTGTCAGATTTATGGTAAGGCGGGGTCTTGACTCCGCCGTTTTTATTTACAAAGGGAAACAGATATGTATAACTTTTTCGTTAGTGAAAATCAAAAACTTAATGATAAATATGTTATAACGGGTGCAGATTTTAATCATATTAAAAATGTACTCAGAATGAGCGTTGGCGACACTTTTCTTGTAAGTGATAACGGAATCAGTAATCTTTGCGAAATTGAAAGTTTTGAAAATGACTCGGTAATCGTAAAGGTTATTGAGAAAAATTATAACGACACAAGTCTTCCAATCAGCATATATCTTTTTCAAGGTCTGCCAAAAGGGGATAAGATGGAGTTGATTATTCAAAAAACGGTTGAATTGGGAGTTGAGAGTGTAATCCCTGTTGAAATGAGCCGTTGCGTTGTAAAACTTGATGATAAGAAAAAGAAAAGCAAGGTCAGTCGTTGGCAAGGGATTTCCGAAAGTGCCGCAAAGCAGAGCAAGTGTAACCGAATTCCTCAGATTTCAGATGTTCTTACATATAAACAGGCTTTAGAAAAAGCGAAAGAATTGGATTTGTTTTTAGTGCCATATGAAAGTAAAAACGGAATGGCAGATACAAAAGAAGCACTTTCACAAATTAAGGCGGGAATGTCAGTCGGCATTTTAATCGGTCCTGAGGGTGGATTTGATGAGCAAGAAATTGTAAGTGCTATGGAGAACGGCGGAAAAGTAATTTCTTTGGGAAAAAGAATTTTACGCACAGAAACTGCCGCAATTACATCCGTTGGAATGTGCATGCTTTATGCTGAAACAGAATTAGGTGACTGATAATGAAACAATTGCCTCTTGAATTTCAAGAGAGAATGAAAATGCTTTTGGGTGACGAGTATGAGGATTTTTTAAAATCTTATGACGAAAAGCCCGTGAGAGCATTCCGTGTAAATACGGATAAAATCTCTGTTGACAATTTTCAAAAACTGAATATTTTTTCAACTAACAAAATTCCTTATGTGGAAAATGGTTTTTATTTTGATTATGACGGTATCGGCAATCATCCTTACCATCATGCAGGTATGATTTACATTCAGGAGCCTGCCGCTATGGTGCCTGTGGAAAGCGTTGACATTGTGCCTGAATGGAAGGTTCTTGATTTATGTGCAGCACCGGGTGGTAAAAGCAGTCAGATTAAGAATAAATTGGGTGAGAATGGGGTTCTTGTATCAAATGAGATTGTTCCTTCACGCTGTAAGATTTTAACAGGCAATATGGAACGAATGGGTTTTCAAAATGTAGTTACTACTTGTATGAATCCTCAAAAATTATCAAAAATATTTCCTGAAACATTTGATATGATTATGGTGGATGCTCCTTGTTCGGGTGAAGGAATGTTCCGTAAGGAAGAAATCGCAATAGATGAATGGTCACCCGAAAATGTAAAAATGTGTGCAGAGCGACAGGAAGAAATTCTTGATTGTGCAGTTAAAATGCTTAAATCAGGTGGCTATATAGTGTATTCTACTTGCACATTCTCTCTTGAAGAAAACGAGATGACTGTCGATGCATTTTTACAGCATCATCCCGAATTCGAAATTGTGCCAACAACTGAAAGGGTAAGAGAAAATACTGCAGATGGAGTAAGTTTTGACGGATGCAAGTGCGAAAACCTTCATTATACCCGCCGTTGTTATCCTCATAAAACAAAAGGTGAAGGACAGTTTGTGGCTGTGCTTCACAATACAAAAGAGAATTACACGGGAAAATCTGTGTTATTAACAAGCAAAGACAGAATTGATAAAACAGTTACAGATTTCCTTGATGATACTCTTGTAGGCTATAATAAAAACAATGTACTTATGTATAACGGCAACCCTGTTTATTTCACACCTGATTTTTCCGTTGGAAAAGGTACAGCCTTTTCATGTGGTGTAACTATTGGGGAAATCCGTAAAAATTATATACAGCCTCATCATCAGTTTTTTATGGCTATGGGTAGCGAATTTAAAAGAAGAATTGAATTGACCGCAGATAGCGAAGAAATCAAAAAGTATCTTCATGGGGAAGAATTTGAAACAAACTGTGCCAATGGTTGGGCAACTGTAATGGTTGACGGTTGCACAGTCGGTGGAGTAAAGATATCCAATGGCAGAGCAAAGAATCATTACCCAAAAGGATTACGTACAAAATAAAAAATATTATATAGAAGGGCGGGGGGCTTGCTCTCGCCGATTTTCTAATAAACTGCCTTGACAAACACCCAAAACATTTGTATAATAACCCTTGCAAAATTAATATGCTGCTATGGCTCAGGTGGCAGAGCACGTCCTTGGTAAGGACGAGGTCACCAAGTCGGATCGTAGCCATGTCGTTC
>JAZNIQ010000162.1:0-14359 GCA_045577555.1 Candidatus Fimenecus sp. | reverse complement strand
GCTGTGCGGTAGTTGAGCAGATGTATTCTTATGAAGAAATTTTTGCCCACACGGGTGAAAACAAATGGGCAGAACGTCTTGAAGTTCTCGGATTTAATGCTCTTCCTGCCACACTCAGCGAGGATATGTGGACTCACCAATATGTTCAGCAAGTAAATCAAATCGCTTGTCAAAAAACAATGATTATGGCACCGTGGAGCACAAACGGTCCTTATGCACACACATTCGGACTTGAACCAAACTTCGGCTGTTGTACTGCTAATTTCAATCAGGGCTGGCCTAAATTTGCTCTCTCCGCATTTATGCATAATGGAAATACAATAATCAATTCGGTTATGTTGCCTTCTGTTTTAAATGATGATGGAATTGCAATTAGGCTCGAAACCAATTACCCATTTGAAAATAAAATGCACTATTATATAGATGCTCAAAAGAATTTTAACTTTGTAATCCGTATTCCGTCTTTTGCAAAAAATATTAAAATCAACGGTGAAGATACAGAACTTCATGACGTTGAATTCGCAATAAACTCCGGCAAAACTGAAATTGAGTTAGAATTCCAAGCAACACCGTTTTTCAAAAAAAGACCAAATGACCTTTATGCTTTGCAGATGGGCTCTTTGCTTTTCTCTGTGCCGATTGAATATGAAAAGGAAACTCGGGAATATACAAAAAAAGGTGTAGAACGCAAATTCCCATACTGTGATTATCAGTTTATACCAAAAACACCTTGGAATTATGGTTATGCAGACGAGAATTTTGAAATAAAACACCATACCGTAGGAGATGTGCCTTTTTCACAGGCTCATCCGCCGGTAACCATAAAAGCAAATATGCAACAAATCAACTGGGGACTTAAATTTCCATATAGAAGTGTTGCAAGAAAATCTCCAAAATCAAGAGAGCCAATCTCTCAAGTTCAGGAAATTGAACTTTGCCCATACGGTTGCGCAAGACTGCGAATAACAGAAATGCCCATAGTATAGATAAAATAACAAAACTTCCAATTCTTTGGGTTATTAAGAACAAAAAAGAGGTAATGCGGATAAAATCCGTGTTACCTCTTTTTATTTACCCTGTCGGCTTTGGTGTGATATTAAGTTTTGTTTGGAGATACTTTTTGCATAGGCAGGCAGGTCGCCTGCTCCTACTTAATTATTAATCGTCAGAAGAATTTTCAATCACAGAACCGTCCCCTGATTGTCCCAAATACAGGTGTAGAGCAAATTTCACCATTTATCTCCATAAAAGGGAATGTATAAATCAATTCTGGATGCTCTTTAAGTCTTAACCTTATTGATAGAAATGGCTCCTCTGAAACGACAGCGTTAATGTCATTTTTATTATCTAAATGTGATTGCCAAAGTTTTTCTAATTCCACATTTTTTATCGATTCATAATCACTTTCAAACCATTCAACAACAAAATCTTCCATTGTATAGTTAAAAGGATTTAAAGCATCTTCATGTACCAACATAAACAATGCATTACTATATTCTACCAGTAAAACATCATTATCACATCTACCGTTATTTGAATAAATAACAAAATCTGAGTTCTTACAACAAGGTAACATATATGACAAATCCATCTTCCATCTGGAAACGTTTTTTACACAAGTTTCAATAGTTGGATAAGATATATACTCTTTTCCGTTGATTTTCCAAACATCTTTTTTAATCGAAATATTTATTTTTTCAGATTTAAAATCTTCTATGTTTTTTAAATACCCTTCAAAATTACTTATTTGATTGTACGCTGTAGAAATAATCTTTTCAGTCTCCATTGTAATGTTATTAGGCTGTTCTTTTGCATTATTAACTTTTGGCGCACACGCATTTAGAAACAACAAAAAAATTACTGCAAATATCGATGTAATCTTTTTCATACTTAAGCAACCCTTTCATCGGCATTCCATAATTGAATTATCTATAGGCAATCCTTCTCGCACAAAGAACTGATTATACCCATCTTCATAATCCCAATACATAACATACAAATTCCCATCCGGTGCTGCCAAATATATATTAATATTATTTGATTGTGCAACCAACCAATCACCATACCTATTTCCAGATTCATCAACAATAATATTTGAAAATTCATTACCTATATGTCCATTACAATGTGGGTGAGAATGAACAACAGCAACTATATTTTCATTTTCTCTTAGTATACTACTAAAATTAACTGATGAATGTTGTCCAGATACTACATTAGTTAGACCATATGTTTTTGTTATTCTATTGTATACAATTCCTTGCCCATATTCAATATTATTCTGCTGGGTACGATTATTCAATTCCATTCCTGACGCAAATGCAGCATCATCGATAGTGTCATATGGTAATTTTTTAAATGCATTTGCATGCTTTTTAAAACTATTCCACATTTTTTTAATGTTTTTTTTGCATAGTTATATGTCTCAGAAAACCAATTTTTTACATCTTTCCAGGATTGTCCATTCGGGTCAATAAACAATCAGGGGACGGTTCCTTGATTGGAATAAAATCCCCTATAAAAATTTATCTGACCTTAAAGTTAATATATCAAATATTAACTTCATTGTCAATAATTAGCTTCTTTGCACAATATAGTAACTAATTCCCGTCAATCTGCTAATTTGACGTATTGAAAGTCCATTTTGTTTAAGAATTGCAATATATTCATCACGACTTTTAGAGTCGAGCTTTTGAAAGTCTGACAAGATTTCGCAATTAGAAACTTTCTTGATAATCCGTTTTGCCAGTTCGTCAGTTACGCGGATTTTGGGTGTATCTTCAATTTCAAGACACTTATCACAATTTGATGTATTATTGTATCTGATAAATTCGCTTTTTGAAATCATATCAAATACAAAATCAGTATCAACTAACCATGATTTTGTAATGTACTCTTGATAACTACTGTATTTGTAATTTTCAATTTTCTTACAAATCCCTGCTTTAGTTGGGTTTTGATGAATATATCTCAACACTGTTAAGAAATACTCATCATCTTCTACCGCTTCACTTTTGAAACGGTCTTGGAACAAATGACCCACTCTTTGATATTTCACATTAAACCAATATACATATCTTGCACCAATCCTCTTAAACACCTGTTCAATTGGTTCTTTTTCAGGCTTAATCAATAAATGTATATGATTATTCATAAGGCAGTAAGCAAACAATTTAAATTCACTTACTGCCTTACATTCGTGTAATATTTGAATAAACCTATCACAGTCTTCTGTATCTTCAAATATCTGTTGTTGGTTTATTCCTCTCAGCATTACGTGATATATTCCGCTTTCGCTATGCTTTCGTGCTTGTCTTGGCATCTTTCATCACCAAGATTATTATATCACTTATACTTATTTTTGTCAATCATAGAACCGTCCCCTGATTGTTATTAATCGTCAGAAGAATTTTCAATCACAGAACCGTCACCGTTCTGTGTTTCGAAGTTACAGAAAATCCGCAGAGAAAACTCCCTGCGGACTTCTTAAAATTGTCAATTCTTTAGCGAATTATCGGACACAGAAGAACCGTCCCCTTGTGTTCCACGTGTGTTTCTGGATTGTGTTCTTTAATATTGTATATCTTTATAATATTTTGATTCTTTATATCGACTTTTTTCGAACCTTTTATAATCTTGCTTAGAGTATCCATTAAATTCAAAAAAAGATTTTACATCCATATAAGGTAATTGAGTGCCTAGTTCTTTTTCTATGTCAATATAACACTTAATTATATTAGATACAGCTACAGCAGAATAATGTGGGTCTATTTGTGAATCGTTTAATACTTCATCTATAGAATCAAAAATAAATTCATCTATAAATCTAAATAAATATCTTAGTTTTTCTTCGTTAATATCCATAGTATTCTTCTCCACACTCAGTACAAACTTGCTTTACTGACATTCCATAAACAACACAGGAAATACTGCCTGAAAGTAATGTGTCGTCAGCAACTCCTATACCCGTTATATTATCTACAATTAATAATCCAGTAAACAATACTCCACCAGTCAACATAATTGCAAAGAACACAAGGGGACGGTTCTTTTGTGTTTGATTGGTTCTTTATTATTAGTATTTATACATTGTTGTCTTATTGAAAAGCACGCGGAATATTCCTATGAGTTTCTGGAATATGCCTGCATTTGAATGCATAGCAATTCTGTCCTCTGCAAGAACATTTCCATCCTTATCATATAATCTTGCTTCAACAAAGGTATCACCCTTGTTTTCTGATACAATTTCAAATGCATACCCGTTATCAAGAATATGTGTTGTAAACATTTCATAGTCATATACATACCATCGTATATAAGAACCTGCAGGAGCATTACCTTCAACTTCTGCGTGAAGAATAATTCCGTCCTTATAACGAATTTCATTTCTTGATGGAGTCATAATGCTGAATCTTTCTCCAATTTTCTTTACATCAAAATCCTGATTAAGATTCATTTTCATAGCAGGACGAACTCCAACACATGTCCAACAAGGTGCAGAATCATCTGAATGGCTCCCTCCTTCTTCTGCAATAAAGCCTGAGCATCCGTATTCTTCGCCTGTGCGTAACCACCAGGGAAAATACATATCGGTCGGAATTTCTGCAACACCCTGACATTTTGCATAATCTGTCCCTTTTGCTTGACGAGATACATCTTCTCTTTTGTGAGAAACAAAACCATATTCCTCATTTGTTACATCATCATAAGATAAAAGGAATATTTTATCATTAGTTGCTTCACCATCATAAACACTATCAGACAGCAAAGTGTTTTCCTGTACAGAACTGAAAATCTCTGCCTTTTCTTCGTCTGTAAATGCTGTGTTGTAGAAATCATCATTAAGCCATTCTCTTATTGAGCTTGCCTCATAATCACTTGCGAGTTTTTCGCATGATGAATCCTGGTACCAAACTCTATTATTTCTAAAAACTGTGTTTTGATATGCCTGAGAATCTATTATTGTTTCACTTAAAACAAATCCTTCATTGGGGTCAAGAATACACCACTGAATTGGCTCATATATAAACCAATATACAATACCTGTTTCATATCCGCATGCAGGCTGACACGAATAGTCTTCTGATGTGCCATATGCTGTAGCCAATGGTCTGTAATCTGTGAAAGTTACAGCACGATATTTTGCTTCGTTATATGTAACATCAGCATACTTCATAAAATCTCCGGGTACTTGTTCATCAATTGTACCTGAGTAATAACCATATGAAATCCATTCAAGTGTTTGTGAATTTAATTCTGCAAGAAGTGTCTCGTCTTTTACTTCACTCTGCGGATATGAACCAAATTCGATAACATCACCAACAGAGTATAGTGGTTCTTCAGCAACTGCTGTGATGCTTACAATTGAAAGTGTCATTATTAATGCCATGATTACTGATAAAATTTTATTCGTTTTTTTCATAATAATTCTTCTTTTATTTTTATAATCCTAACTCACTTTTTCGATTTTCAACTGAGCCTCTTTAAAACTCTGCTGAGAAATGCTTCACTATTTTATTCTGCCTGTGCTTCTGCCTCATGCTTTTCGCGAAGACTCGCATAAATAGGTTCCATCTTTTCTTTTGTAAGCGGATAACCAAATCTGAAAATAAGCCACACACTTGTATAAACAATAGCAGGAATTACCGTGCAGATAAACATAATCTTTTTACTTGTATCATTTTCTGCAATAAAACCATTACCGGCAGTAAGACTATCATATTTAGCCCATTGAAGAAGGAAAAGTCCACCTGCGTCAGCAACTGCCTGACCAAACTGACGACCAAAAGTGTATGCAGAATAAACTGCACTTTCGTTACGAATGCCTGTTTTATATTCCTGATAGTCAATAACGTCCATAACAACCGCCCAACAGGTAAGGCTTACAAAAGTATAGCCGAAACCGATAAGAAGAAGGCAAGTCATATATAACCATGCAGGATAAATACCCTGAGTTGGGTTAATCCAACGAATAAAGCTTTCACTATTTGCAGTAACAAAAAGGAAAACTGATGTTATTGCAGATATAATTGACATTCTGCCACAAAGCTCTTTTTTACCGTATTTCGCTGCAAGTTTCGGTGTGAACAAAATCAATACAGCCATTGGAAGATAAGTACAGATTGTACCTATAATGCTGAGCCCTGTATCTGTAAAGTAGTTTTTATAAAGATAAGCATTGAATGAGCCGAATTGGAGCTGACCGCTGATGAGAACACCTGAAAGAGTAAGCATAACAAAAGGTCTTGACTTGAAAAGTCCCTTATATACACCCTTTAAATCAACATTTTCATCATCAACAGCAGGAACACGTTCCTTTACCATTTTATGACCGATAAGGTAGGTAACTATTGAGAAGACACCCATCAGAAGTGCATACATAAACATTCTGCTACCATCTGCAACCTCAATTTCCTTACCTGTCTGCTCGTCAATTCTTCCACTGCCAACATAGATAATCATAGGAGCGATAAGAAGAACAACTGCACCACCGACACCGCTACCTACTGAACGAGCAGTTGAAAGGAGTGTTCTGCCTTTAGGGTCATCGGTAATAACAGATGCAAGTGAGCCAAAAGGAATGTTCATAGCTGTATACATTGTGCAATATACTAAATACAGCACAATAGCAATAACAAAAAGAAGCATTGGCTTGCTTGCTAATGTCTGATTATAAAAAATTGAATTCGGATCGCTAAAAGGAATGAAGCAAATAACGGTTGAAATACCCAAAGGCACGGCAACCAGTCTTAAATACTGACGATATTTACCATCTTTACCTGCTTTTCTTTTAGAAACAACAGCACCCCAGAGTGGGTCATTAATTACGTCCCAAAGACGAGTGATAATAAACATATAGCCAACAAGTTTTGGTGCTATTTTCATAACATCCGTCATAAAGACTTTAAGGTAACTTGTTATATAAGTGAGGTTAAACATATTACCTGCTTCAGCAATAGTATAACCCGCAATATCCTTTATACCTATTCGGTTAGGATGAGTATTAACCACTTTAGGTTGTTTTTCTTTTTTTGCCATAAAAGTTATTCCCCTTTCTCATCTCAATGAAAAAATAATAACACTTTTCCAGTTTTTTTTCAATAGTTTAATTATCTTTCACTCTTTGTTGACATAAAATTTTTATAGTATTATAATTGTATAAATAAGTCGAAAATTATACCTTTTGCATTAAGGGGGAAGCAATATGGCACAGGTTGCAGACATTATTAAATACGAGGGTGACAACACCACTTTTATCTGGAAACACCCTTGCGAAGACTTTAATTCACTTACACAATTGATTGTTCACGAAAATCAGGAGGCTATCTTCTTTTTAAACGGTCAGTCTCTTGACCTTTTCGGCGCAGGCAGATACACTCTTGAAACACAGAATATTCCTGAACTCAGCAAAACTTTAAACCGTACAACAGGTGATGAAACACCTTTCCATTGTGAGGTTTATTTTATTAACAAAGTTGAGCAAATGGCAATCAAATGGGGTACTGACTCAAAAGTACAGTATATTGAGCCAACTTACGGGTTCCCGATTTCCATTGGTGCAAGCGGTGAAATGAGCCTTCGTGCTGACAACTCACGCAAACTCCTTTTAAAACTTGTGGGAACTGAAAGTTATCTTACACAGGCAAAACTTGTGATGTTTTTCCGTTCTTTCCTTATGACAAGAGTAAAAACTTATATTGCTCAGGCAATGAAGTCAAACAGCATCAATATTTTTGAGATTGATGAAAATCTCGCAGTTTTCTCCGATGCCATCAAGTCTCTTCTTGTAAATGATTTTGCCGATTACGGTATTGCACTTGAACAATTCTTTGTAACCACTATTGTCAAACCCGACGGTGATAAACAGTATGAACAGTTCAAAGAGCTTCATTTCCGCCAGTATGCAGATATTGCTGAGGCAAAACTCCGTCAGCAAAGAGAAATCATAGATGCTGAAACACAGGCCCAGAAAGTTGTCATTGACTCAAAAGCACAAGCAGCAAAACGTGCACAAGAAGGCTACACCTACAGTCAAGAACGTGGTTTTGATGTTGCAGAAAAAATTGCCGAAAACGAAGCAGTTGGTGAATTCACCAATATGGGCGTAGGTCTTGGTACAATGGCAGGCGTTGGCGGTGCCGTGGGCGGAATGGTCGGCGGTATGATGGGTGATGTTGTAAATGCAACCGCAAACCCCAAGTGTGCTAAATGCGGTGCTGTTCTTCCGCAAAATTCAAAGTTCTGCCTTGAATGTGGTGAAAAAGTAGTTGAATCAAACCTTGTTGCTTGTCCCGGTTGCGGAAAATCCGTACAAAAAGGCAAATTCTGTCTTGAATGCGGATACAAATTTGCAAATACCTGTGCAAAATGTGGTGCAGAAGTTGTAAATGGCAATTTCTGTCCGCAATGCGGCGAAAAGCTTTAATGGGAGGTAACGAAAATGAAAATCAGTAAAAACTTTAAAATATATGCAATTGTATGGGTTATTTTAGTTGCACTTTTTAATGCAATTGTTTTCATAACTCCTTCTGAATATGAGGGTGAAAGTAAATTTACAGATACCTTCTGGATTGGCTATGCGCTTGTTATGATTGGCTTTGCAGGTCAACTTATTTGCTCATACATAGGACTTAAAGACGATAATCTCACTAAAGTTTTTTATAACATTCCTCTTTTAAGAGTAAGTGTTATCGGCCTTGTTGTAAGTGCAGTTGCAGGGTCAATCTTTATGGCGATTCCTACTGTTGAAAGTTGGATTTCGGCAATTATCTGCCTTATTATCCTTGCTTTTGTTGCTCTCGCAACTATCAAGGCAAAAGCTACAGGAGACATAGTTGAATCCATTGATAAAAAAATAAAAGAGCAGACATTCTTTATTAAAAATCTTACTGTTGATGCACAAAATCTTATTGCAAGAGCAAATTCTCCCGAGGCAAAGGCAACAGTTAATAAGGTTTATGATGCTATCCGCTATTCTGACCCTATGAGCAACGACAATCTTTCAGAAATTGAAGGCAGAATCGGTTATGAATTCAAAACATTCGAAATGGCTGTTAAGAGTGGTGATACTGCGGTGATGGAAAGTCAAGCAGAAGAATTACTTATTTTAATTGACAACCGCAACAACAAATGCAAAGCGCTTAAATAATTGAGGTAAAATAATGTCAATTCTCAAATGTGAAATGTGCGGTGGCACACTTGTATTAGAAGAAAACGGCACTGTTGCCGTCTGTGAATATTGTGGTACGCGCATTGCTGCTACCAATTCAGAAATTTCTGTTTCTTCAGTTAATTCTGCAAATAATTCTCAATCACAAAATAATCACGATACTAAAGTAAACACTTTACGTATAGAAAACGAAAGACGCAAAACGGAGGAAGCAAAAGCAAGAGCGCAGGAAGCACGTCTTAAAGCTGAGTCACAACGTCTTGAAAGAGAACGACTTGCAGAACAGAAACGTATTGAAAAATCAAAGCGTGGAAAAGAAATACGAAAAAAAATTCTCAAAGCATTTCTTGCAGTTTCTGCAGTTATTGCCCTTGGTATATTTACAATTACGGTAATTGTTCCCACAGTAAGATACAACGGCGCATTAAAGGATGTTGAAGAAAAAAATTACGAAGAAGCATATCTTACTTTTAAATCCCTCTACAAATTCAAGGACAGTCAGTCTCAAGCCGATGCACTTTTAAGGAACTATCCAGGTGTTGCTCAAATCGGTGATATTATTTATCTCGGTAAATATGAGCAGGATAATAAAACATCAAACGGTAAAGAAGAAATCGAATGGAGAGTTCTTGACAAAGATGAAAACGGCAAAATGCTTGTTATCAGCAAAAACGCCCTTGACTCCCGCACTTATCATTCGTCTGTTGGAGAAGTAACTTGGGAAACAAGCGATATCAGAAAATGGCTTAACAACGAATTTTATTCAACCGCCTTTAATAAAACAGAAAGGGCAACTGTTAAAACAGTCACCCTTGAAAACACGGATAATTCCGACTATAAAACTGATGGTGGTAACAACACGAATGATAAAATTTTTCTTCTTTCAATTGATGAAGCAAAAAGATATATGCCTACAGCACTTGAAAGAGTTTGTATCGGTACAAAATATTCACAAACGCAAGGGTCTGAATTAGATAGTCTTACACGCACTTGCCGTTGGTGGTTACGTTCACCGGGTTCAACACTCTACAATGCATCTTTTGTAAAAATTGATGGATTTATTTTACAGTTCGGAAGTCCGGTTTCCATTGACAAATGTGCTGTTCGCCCTGCAATGTGGGTTCAGTTTTAATCGTCATTCAACATAATTTTAATTACAGCCACGGTGATGTCATCGCTGTGGCTTGAATTTCTGCCTTTCGCTATAGCACAAAGTTTTTCCGGTAAATCATAGGAAAAACCATTTTCCGTCACATAATTCTTAATTTCCTCTATGCTGTTATCAACTGCACCATCGGACATCATAATCAGAACATCGCCATTTTTAAGTCCGCCCTTAACAGTTGCAAATTCCGCTTGCCTTAAAATCCCTATGGGCATCGCGGATTTTTTTATCTCACTAACTTTTCCTTTCCTATATAAAAGGGAAACCGTTGCACCTGCTTTATAGATAATCGACTGACCGTTATAAAGATTGATTTTAAGAATATCAAGAGTCGCCAATGATTCCTCGTGACTTTTTACAAGCATTGCAGAATTCACAAGCCTTAATGCACACGGAAATGAAAACCCTGAAATAATTAACCTTGAAAAAAGCGATGATGCCATTGCTCCGTCTATGGCAGCGCGTTCACCCGTACCCATTCCGTCACTTAACACAGCTATAAAATTACCTCTGCCATCAAAAAACGAATCAAAACAGTCTCCGCAAAGTTCTTCTCCGTCAACTGAAATTTGATGATAAATACATTCTGCTGAGAGTAAAGTACGTTCCCAGAAAAGCATTACTTTTTCTTTTTCTCCGTTAATAACCGCAGGCATGGGGAAACTTTTCTCCGTTGATTTTTCAATGCAACTGCGAATATCGCTTACAGGCACTTTGCAATCCGAATCCACACTTATATTAATAACCATATTCAGGCTTTCATCCTCGTAACAATTTACGAAAGCGTGTATGCCAATATCATCAAGACTATTTTTCAATGCATTTGATTTACCTGCTAAGGGTTTTGCATTATTCTGAAAGCCTGTTAACAAATCATCAAGCATTTCTCGTACCGTATCAAATTGGTCCGCAGTAATTTTTCTCATTTCATTTATTCTCCCCTCTGCACCAAGCCGTGCCGAGTATGATATATAGTTTTTATTAAAACTGTCGCAAAGAGACATTATTCTTATGCATTTGCTTTGTAACGACATGGGTGTTACGGACGGAGTTACACTCCCTGTCCTACGGATTTCCTCCAATACTTCATCAAACTCACCTAAAGTTGAGGGAAGATTGTTCCGCCAACATTTGTTATAACTTGCACATTTTTCGCACACACCATCCCTTACTTTCAAATATACGGCTGTTGTGTCAGGAACGGATTTCTCTTTTAATATATTTGATACTCTTACAACAGTTTCCGTCATATCCTCCACCGCATCACGGACAGTTTTAATCCGAGACACAATCATATCCCGGAATTCCTTACCATCTCCCGCATATGACAAAAATGAAAGTTTCAATTTAATATGAAAAATCAGTTTTTGGGGTGTAAGAACAAACATTACTGTAGCAAGTGCAGTTTCAATAAGAGGGCAGTAATTTTCCGAATTGCCTCCCAGAAAGATATATAAAGCACCATACGAAAAAATATATGCACAGGCACAAAGAACTCTGCCTGAGTATGAGAAAAGTCCTGAAAACAGTCCTGCACCCGCATAACAAAACACCGTAGGCAGACTGTTACCTATCATGGCAAATCCTAAAGAAGCACCCGTACCGACAACTGCTCCACCTGATTCCCTGAAAAGATATGCCGCAATTATCACTATATATGAACAGGCAACCCCTGACGGAGTCACTCCTAAGAATGATGCTTTTGACAATGACAGCACCAACAAAAGCAACGAAATCACAAGAGATGTAACTTCCTTTGTTGTTATCCGCTGAGTATCCTCTATTTTTTCAAGAGTAAAAATACTTACAGCAAAAAAATATGCACCGCCAAAAGCTGTAACCGACTCTGCAATGCGTAAAAACACCTGACTTGCACTGAAAGATTCTGTAATCATCGAAACAAGTCCTGTTGAAAGGGTCGCAAATAGCGAAATAGCTGCGGGTATAAAAGTCTTTTTATGAAGTTTAGGAAAGGTGTTGACATACACTTTCAGAATATAAACCAGAAGTAATGCCATAACATAACGAAACGCACTTATATATTCATTTGAAACAATATAGCCCGCCATTGCACCAAAACAAGCAAACAAAGTATTTTTTCTGCCAACACCGCTAGCAAAAGCAATCCCTAACGGCGAAAAAAACTCCTGTGACGATGCAGAAGCCATAAGAAATGCGACAGAAAAATACACACTTTGTGTAATTGCCGATTTGCCCAATTCCGATATTTTTACTCTGCCCTCATCAATCTCTTTACCGAATTCACTATTTGTCATTTTCTCACCTGCCCTTTTCTTTTTGATTATATGCTTGTCCGCAAGAATTTTTTGACGGAAATTGTCCGTAAAATCAGGGACTTTTCTCAAAATGGTGGCGAAAAAAGTAAGTATATGTAATATATTGAAAAATTTAAAAAATTACCTTTAAAAACCAGTTGTTTTGTGTTAGAATTATCTTGGAAATGAGGCGAAATTATGGCAAAAATCATTACAGTTGTTTCAGGCAAAGGCGGAGTGGGCAAATCCACTTTTTGTGTCAATACAGCCATTGCACTTTCTAAATTGGGTAAAAACGTATTACTGATTGACGGTGACATAACACTTCGTAGTCTGGACTTGCTTTTAGGCATTGACGAAATGCTTCTTTATGACTGGTCGGATGTGATTGCTAACCGATGTGACAGAGAAAAAGCTCGTCTGTTTTACAATGATAATCTTCAGCTTTTACCTGCACCCTTGGAAAAGCCTGAAAAATTTAATGCTGATACATTCCGTGCCCTTATCTCACAATACCGTGAAGACTATGATTATATTTTTATTGACAGTCCTGCCGGTGTGGGTGAATTGCCTTTAATCTATGCCAAATGTGCAGACGAATGTATTGTTGTTGCCACCCCTGATAATGTAAGTGCAAGAAGTGCCTGTGTAGCAGGAAACCAACTTGCAGATGCAGGAATAAATGAAGAAAAAATCCGTCTTGTAATCAACAGATTTGATAAAAATGCTGTAAAAATGGGCAAACTTTTAAATATAGATGAAGTTATCAATATCACCTATATCAAACTGCTTGGAGTTATACCTGAAGAAAAGCGATTAACACATGCTTCTGTAGTTATGAAAGACCTTTTTATCCACAGTAAAGCCAAAATTGCTTTTGACAATATTGCAGGCAGAATTGAAGGAAAAGAAATCCCACTTAATTTGTAAAAAAATGTTGAAAATCTGATATTTTTTTGTTATGATAAGTATAACTTTGTATGTAAATTAAGTTAATTGGAAAATATAATCTGAAAGAAGGGGTTAAGTATGAACATAGCACTTATGGCACACGACTCAAAAAAAGAACTTATGACACAGTTTTGTATTGCTTATTGCGGAATTTTATCGCGTCACAATCTTTGTGCAACAGGAACAACAGGCAAAATGGTATCTGAAGCTACAGGACTTAAAATTCAAAAGTTTTTAAGCGGTTCTCAGGGCGGTGACCAGCAAATCAGCTCTCGAATTGCTTGCAATGAAATCGACTTGCTCCTTATGTTCCGTGACCCGCTTAATCCAAAACCTCACGAGCCCAAAGACCACACATTACTTCGACTTTGCGATGTGCATAATGTTCCGGTTGCAACAAATATTGCAACAGCAGAAGCACTTATCCATGCTCTTGAGCGCGGTGACCTTGACTGGAGAGATATTGTCAATCCAAAATAATTATAAAAACTTTTAATGCCTCACTTTTTTCAGGTGAGGCACACCTAATATATAAGGAAGATTTTTTATGGCTTTAATCACAAATGCTATTAAGGGAACACAGGATACGCTCCCTAAAGAAAGTTACAAAATCCAATATATAGAATCTGCAGTAAGAGAAACTGCTGAAAATTTCGGATTTCATGAAATGCGTACTCCCGTTTTTGAACACACTGAACTTTTTCAGCGCGGTGTTGGTGAAACAACTGACGTTGTTCAAAAAGAAATGTACACTTTTGAAGACAAAGGTGGCAGAAGCATCACTCTCCGTCCCGAAGG
>JAZNIQ010000161.1:0-2073 GCA_045577555.1 Candidatus Fimenecus sp. | reverse complement strand
CAGAAGATGGATATACGTATAATTTATATGTTGATAATGAAACAAAAACTTTTAATAAAATAACTGTTAATGAAAATGAAATTATCACATTTGAAAATTTTCAGTTTATATACGGGACAGACTGATTGAAAAAAGAATAGTATGTATTACTCCCTGATTTTTTTGCCTTTGATGTTTATTTTTACAATAACAAGGTAAAAATATGAATGTAAGGAGTGATACAAAAAATGAATATAAAAAGAGGGGACATATATTACGCTGATTTGAGTCCTGTTGTTGGTTCTGAACAAGGTGGAGTAAGACCTGTACTTATAGTGCAAAATGATGTCGGCAATAAATACAGCCCCACAGTTATTGCGGCTGCTATCACAAGTCAGCAGGATAAATCAAGAATGCCGACACATATCAATGTGAACGGTGATTCCTGCGGACTCAGTAAGGATTCTGTTGTCTTGCTTGAACAGGTCAGGACAATTGATAAACAAAGACTTAAAGAGAGAATGGGAAATTTATCTACATCAGATATGAATAAAATAAACAAAGCACTTACAGTAAGCTTCGGCTTAATGTAAATATAAGTTGGCGGGGTTTTGACCCCGCCATTTCAAAACCGGTAAAATTTTTTACTCAAGTACTATTATATATATTTCTTTATATTACTCTTATTATATTATTGGGTAAAATTTTTTTACCGGTCAGGTAAAGTTTTTTTACCACCCAGGTAAATTTTTTTGACAGGTCAGGTAAAAATTTTTGATAAGTGATGTCTGAACATAGATATATTTTGTTATGAAGAAAATAAATTATTAAATAATTATTAATTTTACATAAAACACTTGACCTTTTGGAAAAAAGTGGCTAAAATATAATTAGCACTCGAAAGGTTAGAGTGCTAAAAATTGTATTTATTAATCTTTCAGGAGGTAATATAAAATGACTATTAAACCACTTGCAGACAGAGTTGTATTAAAGTCTTGCGAAATGGAAGAAACAACAAAAAGCGGTATCGTTCTTGCGGCTGCTGCTCAGGAAAAACCACAGGTTGCTGAGGTTGTTGCGGTAGGTCCCGGAGGACTTGTTGACGGTCACGAAGTTGAAATGTATGTTAAGGTTGGCGATAAGGTAATTATCGGTAAGTATTCAGGCACAGAAGTTAAGATGGATAACACAGAATATACTATTGTCCGTCAGTCAGAAATTCTTGCTATTGTTGAATAATTGGAGGTAGAACATAATGGCTAAACAGATTATTTACGGTGAAGAAGCAAGAAAGGCTCTTCAGAACGGTATTGATAAATTAAGCAATACAGTTAAAATTACATTAGGACCTAAGGGCAGAAATGTTGTTCTTGACAGAAAATACGGCGGTCCGCTCATCACAAACGATGGTGTTACAATCGCAAAAGAAATCGAGCTTGAAGATGCATTTGAAAATATGGGTGCACAGCTTGTTAAAGAAGTTGCAACAAAGACAAATGATGTTGCAGGTGACGGTACAACAACTGCTACACTTTTAGCCCAGGCTCTTGTTCGTGAAGGTATGAAAAACGTTGCTGCAGGTGCTAACCCAATGGTTGTTAAAAAGGGTATGAAAGCAGCTGTTGATGCAGTAGTTGCAGAAGTGCTTAACAATGCAAAACCTGTTGCTTCAAGTGAAGATATTGCTCGTGTTGCAACAGTTTCTGCTGCTGACGAATATATCGGTGAACTTATTGCGGATGCTATGGCAAAAGTAACTGCAGACGGTGTTATCACTATTGAAGAATCAAAAACAAGTGAAACATATAGTGATGTTGTTGAAGGTATGCAGTTTGACCGTGGCTACATTTCACCTTATATGGTAACAGATACAGATAAGATGGAAGCTGTTATCGATGATGCTGTTATCCTCATCACAGATAAGAAGATCTCCAACATTCAGGAAATCCTCCCACTTCTCGAAGAAGTTATGAACGCTGGCAGAAAGCTCTTCATCATCGCTGATGATCTCGAAGGCGAAGCTCTCTCCACACTCATCGTTAACAAGCTCCGTGGCACATTCGTTTGCGTAGCAGTCAAGGCTCCAGGCTTCGG
>JAZNIQ010000160.1:0-1518 GCA_045577555.1 Candidatus Fimenecus sp. | reverse complement strand
GTATCCCTGCAGACCTTAAAGATATTGTAAAAGAAGAGGATATTGATTTTCTTTCTCAGTCCGCTTATGATGATGCTTGCCGTCCCGGTAACCCAAGAGATACAAGCGTAGAGGAAATCAAAGAACTCTATCTTTCACTTATGTAACTAAATAAAAAAACTACAATCTGGCGGGGGTAACACCCCGCCATTTTTAATGTGTAAAATAAATCGGAATTTATCTAACACTTTTCGTAGGGGCTGGCGTCCTCGACAGCCCGAACTAAGTAAACAAATAAAACCAACAACGGGTCGTCGAGGACGCCGACCCCTACGCACTCATCCCGACAAACCTCAATTTTGTTGAATACAAGCATTCCGCATTTATTATTTATTGACATCTTTAAAAAGGGTGGTATAATATTACTATTAAAGTGGGTATTTATATGTATAAGTATTCATATGAAAGGTGGTAACTCCTATGAGCTACACAGTTGAGGACATTCTCAAAATAGCAAAAGAGAAAGAAATTAAGTTTTTGCGTTTGCAGTTTACCGATATTTTCGGTCAGATGAAAAACATCGCAATTACTGAAAATATGTTTGAAAAAGTGCTTACTGATGGTCAGATGTTTGACGGTTCTTCAATTGAAGGATTTGTTCGTATTGACGAGTCAGATATGTACTTAAAACCCGACCTTGACACATTTACAATTCTTCCATGGAAAGAGGGTACAGCACGTGTAATCTGTGATGTTTACGGTGCTGATAAAGTTACTCCTTTCACAGGTGACCCACGTCACGTGCTTCGTTCAGTAATTGATGATGCGGCAAAAATGGGTTATTCAATCAATGTTGGTCCTGAATGTGAATTCTTCCTTTTCAAGCTTGATGAACATGGCAGAGCAACAACAAAGACCAATGATGCAGTTGGTTATTTTGACATCGGTCCTGCTGACGACGGTGAACAGTGCAGAAACGACATCTGTATTGCACTTCAGCAGATGGATTACGAAATCGAGGCTTCTCACCACGAGTGTGCAGAGGGTCAGCACGAAATCGACTTTAAATTTGCCGAGGCACTTGAAGCAGCTGATAAGGTTGTTACATTCAAGCATGTTGTTAAAACTTATGCACGTCGTAACGGTCTTCACGCAACATTTATGCCAAAACCACTTTACGGTGCTGCAGGTAACGGTATGCACACAAACCTTTCTCTTATGAAAGACGGCAAAAATGCTTTTTATGACCCTGATGACAAATATGGTTTATCAGAAACTGCATATCAGTTCATCGCAGGTGTTCTTCATCATATCAAGGCAATTACCTGTGTTGCAAACCCACTTGTTAACTCATATAAGAGATTAGTTCCCGGATTTGAAGCACCTGTTTATATTTCATGGTCAGCATCAAACCGTTCAGCACTCATCCGAGTTCCCGCAGCAAGAGGAATGGCAACAAGAGTTGAGCTACGTTCATCAGACCCATCCTGTAACCCATATCTTGAAATGGCACTTTGTATTGCAGCAGGTCTTGATGGC
>JAZNIQ010000159.1:0-14559 GCA_045577555.1 Candidatus Fimenecus sp. | reverse complement strand
CCTTGTAAAGAATTGCACCACCCGGAGTTTCATAAACACCACGGCTCTTCATACCAACAAGACGGTTTTCAACGATATCAAGAAGACCGATAAGTCGGATCGTAGCCATGTCGTTCTGTGAGCCAAGGAGTTGATTTATGACATTGTCTTCCTAAGACCGCTTGGCCTCCGACTTCCTTGTAAAGAATTGCACCACCCGGAGTTTCATAAACACCACGGCTCTTCATACCAACAAGACGGTTTTCAACGATATCAAGAAGACCGATACCATTTGCACCACCAAGTTCATTGAGTTTCTCAACAATTTGGAGGCCTTTCATTTCTACACCGTCAATAGCGGTAGGAACACCCTGTTCAAAGTGAATTGTAACATAAGTTGGTTCGTCGGGAGCCATTTCAGGAGAAACGCTCATTTCAAGGAAACCGGGCTTGTTATATGTTGGCTCATTTGCAGGGTCTTCAAGGTCAAGACCTTCGTGAGATAAGTGCCATACATTCTTATCCTTTGAATAGTTGGTTTCACGGTTAATTTTAAGCGGAATATTATGTGCCTCAGCGTAAGCGATTTCTTCCTCACGGGATTTGATTTCCCATTCACGCCAAGGAGCAATAATTGCCATTTCAGGAGCAAAAGCCTTTAATGTAAGTTCAAAACGAACCTGGTCGTTACCTTTACCTGTGCATCCGTGGCAGATTGCATCTGCACCCTCTTTGATTGCGATTTCAGCAAGTCCTTTTGCAATGCAAGGACGTGCATGTGTTGTGCCGAGAAGATACTGTTCATACTCTGCACCTGCTTTAAGGCAAGGCCAGATGTATTCTTCAACATATTCTTCCTTTAAATCAAGAACATAAAGCTTTGAAGCACCTGTTGCGATTGCTTTTTCCTCAAGTCCGTCAAGCTCAGTACCCTGACCAACGTCACCTGAAACTGCGATAACTTCACAGTTATTATAATTTTCTTTAAGCCAAGGGATAATAATTGATGTGTCAAGTCCGCCTGAATAAGCTAAAACTACCTTTTTAATATCTTTCTTTTCCATTGTATATTCCTCCGAAAAATTGAGTTATAAATTGTGCAAAATGCAGTATGGGATATATTATACACACTTTTTTTATGAAATCAAGTGTTTTTACATATTTTTTCATTATATTTTGTATTTTTATACACTATTTCAATAATATATCGAATATTTATGTAACTTTTATGCAATTTTATTACATATTTTGCATATTTTATACATTTATACATAATATATTGCATAAAACCACAAAAAATATGGGACGATTCCACACCGCCCCATAAAACAATTATTCTTCGAAGTCTACATTTCTGACCATTACATCACTTGCTGTAATAATATCACCCTTAGCATCCTTATCAATCACAAAAGTAATTCCATCACCAACATTAAGAGTAACGATTTCTTCAGCATCTTTTACGCCGACTTTAAAATATGTTGCATTATCGGCTAATTTAATATAGAAATAGGTTTCTCCACCTGTAATTGCGCTTCGTATCTCTTCAACTTTACCAACATAATACATAGTTTCAACTTTTGGTGCATCAGGAGTTTCTTCCTGACCCATTGAATCAACGTCAACATCAACGTTTACACCGTTCTTTTCAAGTTCTGATGCGTAATTTTCTGTACATTCTGCAAGGTTTGAACCAACACCAACGATAGTTGACTGTTCAACATTAACCATTGCATACATCTTAACAAGTTCACTTGAGTCTTTAAGAGCCATAAAGTATGTTGGCTCACCACTTACGTTAAGAAGAATAGGGAACGTTGCGCGATAACCATACTGCTGAACTTTACCTTGTGCCGATGTTCTTGCAGTTTCTTCCAACGCACCCGCTTGCTGATAATAAACAGCTTCTTTTGTTCTCTGGTTAATAAGAACAAAACCGATAATTGACTGGTCAGAGCTTATAGATGTAACGCCTGTGTACATATAAACGTCATCATTGAGTGCCAAATAGTTATAACCTGATGATGTTACACGAACATTTTCCTGACCGATAATTGAGTTCCAGAAACCATTGTTATATTTACCGTAATAGTTATACTGTTGGTTAACTATTGTTGCAGAATAAACCTGGTCGAGCCACTGATATTCTTTATCAGTTACAAACTTATCAGTAGGAAGTTTTGTATTCTTATCAAGACTTGTGGAAATAAGAGTTGTGTCACCGTTAATTGAGTCAACAATAATAGCACCGATTACATCTGTACCGCCAAAAAGACCGATTGTTTTATCAAGCACAGGAACAATCCAGTATGGTCTGCCTGTATCATCAATTTCAAATGAGGGGTCACCAAACATAAGTGATGGATATTTGAAACGAACGTGACGGATAAGGTATTCGTTGAAATGCTCTGCAGGAGAATATTTCATACCTTCTTCAAGTCGTACTGTTTCCGCCTTCTGAGTTGTCATATCAACAATAATATATGCCGGTATGCCTTCTTTTGTATTCTTAAGCCACTTGAAAACATCACCATAATCAAGTGACTGAACACGAACCGGTGTACCCTTATAGTTAATCTGTGTTGAATAATATGAATTCACAACAAACTGTGAAACATAGTCAGAGAGTTCACCAAGTGCACGGGTTGCAATCATATTTGATGAGTCCTTATCAAGACGAGGAACACTTTGGAAATCAACTTCTGCGATTTCTTCTGCAAAATCACCTTCTTTTACATCAATAATTTCCGCATAATCCTTTGCACGGAAAAACTCTGCACCGGTAAGGTATCCGATACCTACAACAGCCACAAGAACAATGATGAGAACGATAGGAATTTTAACCTTATTCTTTGCGTATTCCATATATTCAGGTCTGAAATATGCCTTTGAAAGCACACCAAAAATACCAATATATGCCACAAGAATAACAGCAATGTAAATATAAAGTTCCGTTGCTTTAAAATTAAGTGGCGGAAGCATAAAATAATAAGCAACTGCTGCCACTACGAGAGTAAGTAAAAGGCTTACAATAACTTTTTTTAATGTACTGCCTTTTGGTGTTTCCGGCATAACACTTTTATTACCGAAATCAACATTGATAGGGTCCATATAATTTACCTCTTTTCCATATTATGTAAATAGTATAGCATACATTTAAATAAAAATACAATACATAATGCAAAATGTAAAATTAAAACATCAAAATTGTCTTTTAAATATAAAAGCGGGTAAAAAAAACTACCCGCAATTATTTCAGTTTCTGCTTACAAAAATCCCTTACACTGCATTTTTCGCAATCTGCCTTTCGGGCAGTACATACCGATCTGCCGTGAAGCACACAACGGTGACAAAAATCATTACTTTCTTCCGGTGGCAGAATTTTCTTTAATTCCATTTCAACTTTTTTAGGGTCTTTTGTTTCCACAAGTCCCATTCTGTTTGTAAGTCTTATTAAATGTGTATCCGCCACAACTGCAGGTTTTTTATAAACATCGCCCACAATCAGATTTGCCGTTTTTCTGCCAACACCCTGCAAAGAAGTCAAATCCTCAATATTATCGGGCACAACTCCTTGAAAACGGTCACGCACACCCCTTGCCATTTCAATAATATCACGAGCTTTACCGTGATAAAAACCGCAGGAATGAATAATTTCTTCGATATCCTTAACATCGGCATTAACATAATCATCAAGAGTTCTGTATTTCTCAAAAAGTGCAGGAGTTACAAGATTAACACGAGCATCCGTACACTGTGCAGAAAGCCTTGTTGCCACAAGCAATTCAAAGGGATTTTCAGCAGTTAAACTGCAAATCGCCTCGGGATATGCTTTTTTGAGTCCCTCAACAATAAGTTTTGCACGCTCTTTTTTTGTCATAAATTACTCCGGATAATTCATATTTTTAGGCAACCCCAAAAGATAGTCAGCAGACACATTGAAATATTTACAAAGTGCCTTAATATCCTTTAAAGATGGCTCAGTTGTACCTGTTTCCATAAAAGAAATTTTTCTTTGAGTCACGCCCAACGCATTTGCCAAATCTTTTTGTGTTATCGTGGGGATTTTTGCGCATCTTAAATACTTTAATCTCTCACTGAATTCCATAAATTACATCCTTCAAACTCGCCACATCAATACATAGCGTAAAAATAGTGGTAATATATTATCACAAAAACAAATTCAAGAAAAGATGTAGAATAAAAATAACTACACAAATTTTTGTGCTGATTTTTGTATAGTTTTACAAAGATTTTCGACAAATTGTTTGTAGTTGATATTTGTCTATGCATTTTTGTTGTAATTTATGAAAAATCATTATATAATTAATATAACTAATTTTTAAGGAATGATGACTATGCAAAAAGAAATAAATGTAAGAGAACTTAAAGACAATTTTGTTAAAATGATTAGCAATGACTGGGCGTTACTCACAGCCGGTACAAGTGATGATTTCAACACAATGACAGTAAGTTGGGGCGGAATTGGTGAACTCTGGAACAAAGAAGTTTGCTTTGTTTTTGTAAGACCGCAAAGATACACCTTTGAATATATGGAAAAGAACGAATATTTTTCACTTTCATTCTTCGGTGGTGAATATAAAAAAGAACTCGGCATCTGTGGTAGCAAATCAGGTCGCGATATTGATAAAATGGCTGAAACAGGATTTACACCTGTTGATTTTGACAATGCAGTAGGCTACAGCCAAGCAAAGGTTAATGTTATATTAAAAAAACTCGCATATCAGGATATAAAACCCGACGGGTTTATTGACGAAAACATTATAAAAAACTATGCAAATAATGATTTTCACAGAGTTTATATTGGAGAGATTGTTAAGGTTTTGGTTGAAGAATAAAAAAGTGTAAAACTGTACTTAAAGTGATTTGATATGAAAAAATGGCGGGGTATTTAATCTTTACCCTGCCATACTTATATTTGTTTGTTTTTCTTATTCTCCTACAAATTCTGCAATCTGATGTTTTTCTTTTGCGCCTACAAAACGCTTTACTTCCTGTCCGTTTTCAAATAAAAGGACTGTCGGGATGCTCATTACTCCGAATGTAAGTGCCAAATCAGTTGCCTCGTCAACATTGAGTTTGCAAACTTTAACTTTGTCTGTTTCCTCTGCAAAGGCTTCAATTTCAGGTGCCATCATCATACATGGTCCGCACCAATCTGCATACATATCAAGTAGCACGGGTTTCTCTGATTTTAAAACTTCCTGTGAAAAATTGTTTAAGTCAACTTTAATTACTGCCATTGTTATCTCACCTTCCAATATAATGCTCTTGCGCGGTCAACATCTGTATTATCCACACCGCATTTGTCAGTATTTCTTGCAAGAGTTGCACCGCAGAGTTCAATATTAAGTACTGTAAACGCCTGTAAAAGCTGGTGTTTGATTACCTCGTAACCTATTTCACCGTCACTACCGCTTGTTACAATCAATACTGCCTTGCGGTGTTTTTCAATCGGATTTTGCATATTACGGCGGAAACGAGCCTCATAATAACGCTGAAAACGGTCAAGAAGTGCCTTAAAAGGAGCAGGAACACCCATAAAATAAATAGGTGTTGCAAAAACAATCACATCTGCTGTTTCAAATTTTTTAAAAAAATCTTCAAGGTCTTTTTTTGAGCAACCGTTACCTGCCTTACAATATCCGCAAGCATTACAAGGCACAGGATTAAGCTCATAAAGATTTACAATATCAATATTTGTCCCCTTGGGAAATTCGCGCAAAAGACTGCCAAGAAGTTTTGCAGTATATCCTGTTTTTCGGGGAGAAGCCATAATAGCCATTACAGAAAGACCGTTTGAATATTTTTCTTTGTTATCTTGACCTAAAATCATTTTTATTATTCCTCTGTTTTTTCTTTTGTCTTTGCTTTTTGTTTTTTCTTGTCAATATTTACCTGACGCTTAATTTTTTTTGTTGTAGTTTTTTCAAACTCGGTTTCACTGATGTCATAACTTCTGATTTTTTTGTATTTAGGAAGTTTTTTATTTACATCTTTAACCGCTTCATCAACAGTTTTCTGAACATCCTCTTTTGTAATATCCTGACGTTTAAGATTATTTTTAATCTGCTCATAGTTAGGATAAATCATTGCGCTTACCAATGTTTCATCATCAACATCATCAGCAAAAACAATACTTTCTTCAATAATCGGGTTTGTGTTAAGATAAAGTTCAACTTCTTCAGGGAAGATGTTTTTACCATTTTTAGTAACAATAACATTCTTGCTTCTGCCTGTGAGCTTATAGCAGTTATGACGGTCACAAGTACCAATATCACCGGTTCTGAACCAACCATCAGGAGTAAGAACCTCAGCTGTGGCTTCAGGATTTTTATAGTAACCGTTCATAACCATAGGTCCTCTGACCCAGATTTCGCCAACGCCCAAAGCATCGGGATTATAAATTGCAACCTCTGCACCCGGAATAGGAGTACCGATTGAGTCAGGAAGCATAAGTTTGTCATTATTACAAGCAACAAGCGGTGCACACTCTGTAAGACCATAACCGATATAAAGGTCAATACCCATGTGCATAAAATCCTCTGCAACACGTGGGTCAATAGCCGCCGCACCTGTTACAATAAGACGGAGTCTGCCACCAAAAGTTTCAATAACCTCGGAGAAAAGTTTACGGTCAAGGTCTTTAATGCCCAACGCCTTACTTGCCATAGACGCATATTTACCTATTTTAAAAATAAGCTTACCTGCTGTTTTTTCTTCCATCTTCTTCATAATTTTTGCATGAACCTTTTCAATAAGAAGCGGAACGGTAATAAAACAGGTTGGTCTGATTTCCTTAAAATCTCTTGTAATATATCGAAGTCCCTGATTAAATGCAATACAAGCACCGGAATAAATAATATAAAGGAAACCGATAGTACATTCATAAGTATGATGAATGGGAAGAATTGAAAGGAGTTGGTCTTCCTCAGTAACCTTAATGCAACCTGCCGCACCCATTACAACAGAACAGATATTTTTTTGACTTAAACAAACACCTTTTGAAACGCCTGTTGTACCTGAAGTAAAAAGAATTGCAGTTGTAGTGGTAGGGTCAACTGTTATATTGTCAAGAAGTTTAACTTTGTTACCATAAAGTTTTCTGCCAATGTCAATATAATCTTCATAATATTCAACGCCGTCAATATTTACATCATCAAAGCATATAAAACGGAATCCATCAGGCAATTCATCTTTTTTTGCCTCTATTGACTTAATATACTTTTTATCACCAAAAAGAACAGTTGCATCAGAATCCTTAATAACATCCATCATATTATCAGGAGTCAATTCCTTATCAATCGGTACTATAACATTATTACTGCATGTGACAGCAAGATAGGTTACAGACCATTTATAGGAGTTCGCACCCACAACTGCAATGTGTTCTCTTGAATAACCATCATTTATAAGACTGTTAGCAAGGTAATAAACAGCGTGACGGAAGCTACTGTAAGTCACCTCATAGTAAACTCCGTCTTTATTCTTAAGTTTATAAGCAGGACGCTCAGAAAAAAGTTTTTCACTCTGGTCAATAAGGTCTTTAAAGTCCCTGATTTGACGCACTTGATAAAATGGTTTATTTATAGGAAATCGGCTTTGCACACTCATGGTAATACCTCAATCTTATTTTTTGTTAATTAATCAAATAATTATATCATAATTTTTTAATTTTGAAAAGTTAATTCCAAAAATTTACAGTTTATTAATATTGCAAATTTTATCTATTACCTGTTTATATTCCTCATAAGTCATATATGAGTTTATGATTTTAAGTAAAGATGATGAACTGATTTTTTCAGGAAGTCCCAACTCTTTTGCAAGGCTTTTTCGTATTTCGCTACTGTTTTCGCCACCGCTTATGCCGTCTTCAAAAAAATCTGTGTGAGTAATCTCCCTGCCTTGTTTTTTGTTGCTTTCAGTATATAAAACACCTGACTTTTCCAAAGCATCAAGTATAATCTGTGTTTGGACTCCCTCAACACCAAGTTTACCTTCTTTTGATGCTTCTGTTTTTCTTTTCTCTTTACCATATATATCCGGAATATATACATTTTTTACATTTTCACTCTTAGTGATATTTTTTACAAATGAACGAATTTTAAAACCTGCGGAATCGCTGTCAGTCATTATAATAATTCCACGTTTTTCGGCTAAAAAACGAATAAGTCTTTGTTTTTCTTTATCTTTAAATATGGCAAAACCATCCGTTTCAACAATTACGGTGTCAAGTATTCCGGAAATTTTAATTTTATCGTATTTACCTTCAACAATAACTGCCTCATTAAGTTTAATCACAGTCGTCACCTTATTATCAGCGAAATTTTGACAATGAGTTTTTCAAGAATCAACTCACCGCTTTGTGCAGTACTTTTTAACTGTCTGTCACTTTCTGCAAAACAATCAAAGCATTCACGAAGTTGTTCAACTGAAAGTTTTTTTGCATAACGGTCAGAATTTTTAAGGCGGAATTCCTTGTTTTTGTAATCAAAAAACTTTGCGCAATATGTTACACTCTCTCCGCCTGAAACTGACATTTTTACACGATACACATCCACAAAGGACATCAAAATAACGCCGAAAATATCAATAGGCTCTGCCTTTTGCATCATAAGAATATGAAGAAGTTCCAACGCTCCTTGTGGATTACCGTTTAAAATAAGCTTTGATAAATCAAAAACCTTCGCCTCAAGTGAGCGCACCGCTACGGAATCAATACACTCACGGGTAATTTCGTTACCCTGCCCTGCAAAATTAACAGCCTTCTGGATTTCATTGAACAGCACATTCAGGCTATCCCCCGACACCTCCACAAGATATGACGCGGTGTTTTCGCTCATCATACAGCCTTGCTTTGAAGCATATGCACATATGAGTTTGAGAAGATTTCTGCCCTCAGGTTTTTCAAAATTAACAACAGTTGCATATTTTGTAAAATGGTCAACCGCCCATTTCCATTTTGCATTTCTCGGTTGCACATCAATGCTGTCCATCCAAAAAATCGTGATTGATGTATCAGGTATATTTTCAAGAAAAGAGGTAAGTTTTTCTTTATCATCGCTATTCAAACTGTCAAGTGGAAAATCGCGTGCAACAACAACACAATATTCACTCATAAAAGGCATAGAACTTGCACCCTCAAGAACATCATCGAGGGTGTTTTCTTTTCCGTCATACTTACGAAGACTGAAAGTTTCACTGCCGGGAGTTACAAACACTGAACAAACCCTGTCAGCATAAAACTTTTTCAAATAGTCCTCGCTGCCATAAAAAAGGTAACAGTTTGACATATTCTTTTCTTTAATCTGCTTTTTTAAATCAGCCTCATAAATTAATGCCATTTACTTTTCTCCTGTCGTTCAAAATAAACGGATACAGTTTGGTTTTCCTTAGCAACAATTAACTCACCATTATTATCTTTCAAATATTTTTCCATACTTTTTTCAAATTCGGAAGCATTATTGCCATATATTAAAATTATATCATACATTTTATTGTTTTCAAAGAGGTTTTCTGCTTTTTCACAATCATAAATTAAAACACTTTTATCTCTTGAAACAATTTCAATATATTTTTCACAGTTTTCAAGATTTATTGATACATTTCCGCCCACAGAAAAGGCAGTAACATTATTTTTTGAATAATTACGGAAAATTTCAGGTGAGTTTTTATAAAAATATATTTCCTTTACATTAAAAGTATTTTTAAGATTAATTAATTCTGAAACAGTGTTACCGTCAATATGAGTTACGGCAACACCGTCAAGCTCTTTTTTATTATGACGGTTAATCAAGGATTTCAATTTATAATTATCAGTTTCTTTCACCGTGCCGACCAAAACCCTTTTATTTCTCGAATTAATCGTCATTACAGGTGTTGTGTTTGTAAATGCTATTTCAACCGACGGTGTATTATACTCATAGGAAGTACAATAAAAACTGATTATTATAAACACTACTGACAATAGCACAGATATATGTTTTGCTATGTTCTTTTTATATTTACGGGCAATAAAAACAGCACAAACGCACAATATGAAAAACAGTAAAAAATATTCATAAAATTTATGATTCAGCAGAATAGTTGACCATGGTGCCATTCCGATTTTTTCTGCAACAAAACGCAAAAATTTGCCTATAAATCCCACTACTAAAAAACAGATTTTTGAAACAGGGTGCAGAAATATCAGATGAGCAAATGCACCGGCCACAGTCAGAATCATTAAAAGCATTGCCGCGTCAACCATAAGTAAATTCGCAAAAATTGAAGCTACCGGAAGCATTTTAAATTTCACTATAAACACAGGTAGTGTAAATACCGTAGTTGAAAGACTAATAGCAACGGACGTGATAACTGCACTGTGAAAATATGATTTTTTCGCATTAGCATTTTTTATTTTTTCCTGAAGCCAAAATTGTATCTTTTCCGAAAAAGCAAGTATTCCCACAGTTGACAACACAGTAAACCACAAAGACACAGAAAATGGTGCAAAAGGATTAAATAAAAGAATAAATGTAACAGCCGTGCCAATAGAATTTATACTATCAGCATCACGACGAAAGATTTTTGCCACGAGTACTGTCCCCACCATTGCACATGCTCGTAAAACAGAAACGCTGAATCCTGTTATTGCTGAGTAACCAAGCAAACAAATTATACCGATAATCGTTGAGATTTTTCTTGTGTATGAAAATTTATTCAATAATTTAATTATGCCCAAAGACCATAGTGTTAAATGAAGACCTGAAATCACAAGCAAGTGGGATGTACCGCAATAGTTAAAACTGTCAACTGTATTGTCATCAATCCCATCTTTATCCCCTATGGTCATCGCTTTTGCAATTGCACCGTTTTCACCTGGTAAATATTCAGAAATAATATTTGAAAAACTTCTTTTTACAGCTCCGATATTTTTATATATGTAATTCGTTTTACCGGTCTTTTTGATAAAACATTCATCACTTTCAAAAAATGTAAAATACACCTTGGACGAAAGAGAGTTTTTAAGAAATTCTTCATCCGTTGCCATCTCATACTTGTCCGTCACAATGGTGACACAATCACCCTCGTTTAAAAATTTATCCTCTACTGCCACAAACCGTATTTTGTAGTTATTGTTTTCACATTTTATTATGTAAGAATGAGCATAATCGGATTGTGCAGGAGTTTGACACACAACACCTTTTATGGTTTGCGGAGAACTTAAAAGATCCCGTTGACCTGTGTAAAATTTTTCTTCACTGACAAATGACAACATAAATAATATTACACCCAATAAAGAAAAAATCACAGTTTTATACTTTCTTAACGGTTTTAAAAGTATAAATAAACAAAAAGCAACCGTTGCCCCGGATAACAGAGCAACGGTTAAATTATGTGAAATATTTGTGACTGCAAGGAAAGTTACGAGCATTGAAAAGCCGATTGTTGCAAATGGTCTTTTCAAATACATCGCTCCTTACACCAATTTTTCTGAAAGATTATTCCCACTTAAAATGTGGAAATGAATGTGTTTTACAGTCTGTCCTGCCTTATCACCACAGTTGTTGATAATTCTATAGCTGTCAACGCCTGCGAGTTTTGCAATTTCAGGAATCTTCGCAAAAATATAGCCAACAATTTCACAATTTTCCATTGTAATATCATTTGCACTACTTGCAACATGGTCTTTGGGAATTACCAACACGTGAGTTTCTGCCTGAGGAGCAATGTCACGAAATGCGAGAATTCTTTCATCCTCATAAACCTTGTTTGATGGAATTTCGCCCTTTGCTATTTTACAAAAAAGACAATCCATAATAAATTCTCCTTATTTAATCATTGAAGCAAGAATTTCTTTTGCAGACATTAAAGCATCGTCAATCTTTGAGATTTCTTTACCGCCTGCCATAGCCATATCGGGCTTACCGCCACCGCTACCGCCTGCAACTTTTGCAACCTCACGGACAATGTTACCTGCATGTGCACCACGGCTAATTGCATCTTTACCGCAAGCACAAGCAAATGAGCAAGTTCCTTTTTCCTGATTTGAGCCTGCAATTACCGCAACTGTATTAGGTGCAGAATCTCTTGCTGTTTCAGCCATCCCGCGAAGTCCGTTAGCATCAAGCTCACCTGCATAGTAAACCACAAGCTGAACACCGTTCACATCAACTGCACCTGCCATAATTCCTGCAGTTTTGAAAGAGTTGATTTCTGCCTTAAGACTTGCAATTTCTTTATCCTTTGCTTTAAGGTCATTTGCAACTGCAACCGCTTTTGTCGGAAGTGCAGATACATTACCAACTTTAAATGCATCAGCAGTTGCATATAAAAGGTTATTCTTTTCTTCAATATATTTAAGGACATTTTTACCTGTTACAGCCTGAATTCTGCGAACGCCTGCTGCAACTGATGATTCGGAAACAATCTTGAAAAGTCCGATTTTGCCTGTATTATCAACATGAGTACCACCACAGAGTTCTGTTGAGAAATCCCCTGCTTTTACAACACGTACAACATCGCCGTATTTTTCACCGAACAATGCCATAGCACCCATAGCCTTTGCCTCATCAATAGGCATTTCGCGAATCAACATTTCTGTTGCATTGAGAATTTCCTCATTAACAAGGTCTTCAACTTTTTTAAGTTCATCACCTGTCATACCTGTAAAGTGAGTAAAGTCAAAACGAACTTCGTTTGCATCTACAAGCTGACCTGCCTGCTCAACATGAGTGCCAAGTACTGTGCGGAGTGCAGCCTGAAGAAGATGTGCTGCAGTATGGTTACGCATTGTAGCCTTTCTGTTTTCTTCCGCATATGAAGAAACTGCACTATCCCCAACTTTGATAGCATCGCCTGTAAGTGTACCATGATGAAGAACAACACCATCAGCATCCTTTGTTGTGTTAACAACCTCGAATGTGCTGTCACCGATTGTAATTACACCTTTATCCCCTGCTTGTCCGCCACTTTCAGCATAGAAAGATGTTTTGTCAAGAACAAGAATCGCATCTCCTGATTCAACAAAATCTTTTCTTTCACCGCCACTTACAAGTGCCACAACAGTTGCAGATGTATTGTTTTCTTCATAACCTGTAAATTCAGTTTTCTGGATATCTTTGAATGAAACGCCTGTATTTCTCCAGTCAGTTTCAGCACCATCACGCTTAACCGATTTTGCCTTCATTCTTGCTTCTTCCACAAGAACTCTGAACTTATCTTCGTCAACAGTCATATTGTTTTCTGCTACGATTTCTTTTGTAAGGTCAATCGGGAAACCGAATGTATCCTGAAGTTTGAAAGCATCTTCACCTGAAAGAATATTATTATTTGAATTTGCCATCATTTCATTGAGCAAACCAAGACCGCTATCAATAGTCTTATAGAAGCTTTCTTCTTCCATTGCGATAACCTTTTTGATGTAATCCTGCTTTTCAACAAGGTTTGGATATGCAGTTGCATTTTCCTTGATTACTGTTTCGCAAACTTCAGCGAGGAATGGTCTGTCAATGCCGATAAGTCTGCCGTGACGAGCAGCACGACGAAGAAGACGGCGAAGCACATAGCCACGACCACTGTTTGACGGAAGAACACCGTCACCCACCATAAAGGTTGTACTACGGATATGGTCAGTAATAACACGAAGTGAAACGTCTTTTTTAGCATCCTTATGATATTCAATACCTGAAATATCAATAATGTGCTTCATAATATTCTGAACTGTATCAACCTCAAAGAGATTGTCAACATCCTGCATAATACAAGCAAGACGCTCAAGTCCCATACCTGTATCAATATTAGGATTTGCAAGACGAGTATAGTTGTTGTTACCGTCATTTTCAAACTGTGTGAAAACAAGGTTCCAGACTTCAATAAATCTGTCGCACTCGCAACCTACCTTACAGTCAGGACTGCCACAACCCTTATCAGCACCGCGGTCAAAATAGATTTCTGAACAAGGACCGCAAGGACCTGCGCCGTGTTCCCAGAAGTTATCTTCTTTACCGAAACGGACCATATGTGATGGGTCAACACCAACCTCTTTAGTCCAGATATCGTAAGCCTCATCATCTTCAAGATAAACGCTTACATAAAGCAATTCTTCAGGAATTTCAAGCACCTTTGTGAAAAATTCCCAAGCCCATGCAGTTGCCTCGTGCTTGAAATAATCACCGAATGAGAAATTGCCGAGCATCTCAAAATATGTGCCATGACGTGCGGTTTTACCAACATTTTCAATATCAGGTGTACGGATACATTTTTGGCAAGTTGTAACACGCTTTTTAGGAGGTGTTACCTCACCAGTGAAGTATTTTTTCATTGGTGTCATACCGGCATTTATAAGCAAAATGCTCTTGTCCCCCTGAGGAACGAGTGAAAAGCTGGGAAGACGCAAATGCTCCTTACTTTCAAAAAATGCAAGGTATTTTTCTCTTAACTCATTAAGACCTGTCCATTTCATACAGACTACTCCTATTATATAAAAATTATCCTATAAATTATACAATACATACGAGCAAGATGTCAATAAAATATCTTTATAAAACTATTGTTTTATGACTTCAATTCATTTAT
>JAZNIQ010000158.1:0-10910 GCA_045577555.1 Candidatus Fimenecus sp. | reverse complement strand
GTTATTTCTACAGATTCTGCACCTGCAAAGCGTATTATTTCTCAGGCAAAAGAAAAGAATATGCTAATCGATGCGACTCAAGGTAGAAAAACACAAGCAATACTTATTATGGATAGTGACCATGTTGTTTCTACATATCTTAAGGCAGAAACAATATTAAATCGAAGTGAATTAGAGGGGACAGGATATGGTGAATAAAGAAGGTTTACTTATTCTTTTTTCAGGTCCATCAGGAGTCGGAAAAGATACAGTTCTTGATGTTATATTAAACAATAATAAAGGTTTACAAAAATCAATATCATTAACAACCAGAGATATTCGTGAAAATGAGGTTGATGGAAAGGATTATTATTTTATTTCTGTTCCTCAATTTGAACAAATGATTGAACAGGGTGAAGTTCTTGAATATGCCAAGTATGGACACAATTTCTATGGTACTCCTAAAGCTCCTGTTGATAAATGGTTAAATGAAGGTAAAACTGTTATTCTTAAAATTGAAGTTCAGGGTGCAGAAAATATAAAGAAATTATATCCTGATTCGGTTGCTATTTTTTTGTTACCCCCATCAATGGAAGAACTTGAAAAGCGTCTTCGTTCAAGAGGTACTGAAGCTGAAGCAGACATTTTAAAACGTCTTGAAATTGCCAAAGAAGAAGTTGATAAGAGTAAAAACTATGATTATTTTGTAGTTAATGAGGATATTGATAGTGCTTCAAATGAGGTCGTTTCTATTTTGAAGTCACTCAATTGTCATTTAGATTAATAAATATATAAATAAATATATAAGAGAGGTAAATAATAATGTTTAATCCAGATTTAAGAAATGTTCTCAAAAACAGAACAAGCCGTTATTCTCTTGTAACTGCTATTGCAAAAAGAGCAAGAGAAATTTCACTTGATGCACAGGAAAATGATGAAATTCTTAACGATAAGCCTGTAAGTATTGCTTTGGATGAAATAATCAACGGTAAATACGAAGTTGTTGAACCAGAAGAAATCCGCAATATATAATTATATTAAAATTTAATATATTAAACTAAGGAGGGCAGAGTATGGAACTTTTAACTGTTGCAAAAGTTGCTGTTGAAAATACAGCATATTCTTTTGATATGTTATTTGATTATTCTGTCCCTAATTATTTGTGTAATGAGATATGCGAGGGCAAAAGGGTACTTATTCAATTTGGTAACTCCTCAAAAAAACGTATAGGTGTCGTTTTTAATGTTCAACATGGAGCTTCACCCACAAAAAATCTTAAGGAAATATTATCTGTAATTGATGATGAACCACTTTTGACAAGGGAAATGTTAAAAACTGTAAACTATATACGTGAGCAATGTTTTTGTACATACTATGATGCCTGTAAACTTTTCCTACCACTTGGACTTTCAATGTCAGTCAATACTTTATATTCTGTTAATCCCGAATTTGATGGTATTTTGTCAGGTGAAATTGAAAACATAATTTATGATTTTTTAAAGGATAAAAGAAATTATACAAAAAGTGATATAATCATTTCACAATGTGGATTAAAGAATAAAACTTCCATTCTTGATAAAATGGTTGAAGAAGGAGTTTTACTAAGAAATATTGATGCTCTACGTCGTGTAGGCGATGCTTCTGTAAAAATGATTAAACTGAAAATTGACCCTGATACAGATTTTGATGCTATTAATAAACTTACAAAAAAACAACAAGAAGTTGTGAATGTTCTTTTGGATGTAGGTGTTGCATCTGTAAAAGAAATTTGTTATTTTACAGGTTTTTCTGTTGCGGTTATTACTGCATTGGAGAAAAAAGGTATTCTCGAAATTTATGACGATGAAGTATTACGAGCTCCTTATGATAGTTACGAAATTGGTAATTTATCTGAAATTCAATTATCTGATGAACAGAATAATGTTTTTAATGGTTTAATTTCTTTATTTGATGATAATTCACCTAAAGGTGCCTTACTTTTTGGCATAACAGGAAGCGGAAAAACACAAGTTTATTTAAAATTAATTGATGAAGCATTAAAGACTGATAAAGGAATTGTTGTTATGATTCCGGAAATTTCATTGACTCCACAAATGCTTTCAATTTTTTACGAGCGTTATGGCAATAAAGTGGCTGTTTTTCATAGTTCACTTTCTATTGGACAACGTCTTGATGAATGGAAACGTATAAAAAGAGGAGAAGCACAGATTGCAATTGGCACACGCTCTGCTGTTTTTGCTCCATTTAAAAATCTTGGACTTGTAATTATTGATGAGGAACAAGAGCATACATATAAATCAGAAATGTCACCTCGGTATCATGCCCGTGATGTTGCTGCATACCGAGTAGGTTGCCACAATGGCTTATTAGTCTTATCATCAGCAACCCCATCTATAGACACTTATACCAAAGCTAAACATGGGGTTTATTCATTGTTTAAACTTTCAAATCGTTATGGGAACGCATTATTACCAGAGGTTAAAACCATTGATACTATGTATCAGAGTGATATGGTTTTAGAAAACATCAGTAAGACCTTGGCTGATGAGATACGAAATAATTTCGATAATAAAAAGCAGACTATATTATTGCTTAATCGCAGAGGATATAATACATATGCATCTTGTACTGAATGTGGAACAGTTATGTGTTGTCCTAACTGTAGCATTTCTCTGACATACCACATAAAAAATAGCAGATTAATGTGTCATTATTGTGGATATTCGGTACCATATTCAACTAAATGTAACAATTGTAATAATAATACTGTTAAATTTAAAGGAACTGGTACTCAAAAATTAGAGGAAGAGTTACAACTCATCGTACCTGAAGCTAAAATTTTACGTATGGATACAGATACAACAACTTCAAGATATTCATATGAAAAATATTTTAAAAGTTTCGAAGATGGTGAATATGATATTTTAATTGGTACACAAATGGTAGCAAAAGGATTGAATTTTCCTGATGTTACTTTGGTTGGTGTCTTGAGTGTTGACCAAATGCTTTATAATGACGATTATAAAAGCGGTGAAAGAACGTTTGATTTAATAACACAAGTGGTAGGTCGGAGTGGACGCGGTGAAAATCCTGGAAAAGCATATATTCAAACTTCTTTTCCAGATAGTGAGATTATATGTCTTGCCAAGGAGCAGAACTATGAATCTTTTTATGCTTCAGAAATTCCTATCAGAAAAAATATGATATATCCGCCTTATTGTGATTTGTGTGTTATAGGTTTTTCATCAGAAAAAGAATATTCAGTAAATAAAACAGCGTTAGATTTTCTTAATATGTTGAAATCAATTCATATTGACAAGTATCCTGATGTAAAAATTATTGTTTTAGGACCTGTTTCACCACGAATATTAAAAATAGGTGGTAAATATCGTAGCAGAATTATAATAAAATGTAAAAATAGTAAGGAATTCAGGAATTTTATTAAAGAAATATTAATTTTATTTGCTAAAGACAAGAAATATAATGATGTAAATATTTTTGTTGATATAAATCCTGAAAGCATTTTATAAGGAGTATAATATGGCAATAAGAAATATCAGAACAGAGGAAGACCCAATTTTAAGAAAAAAAAGTAGACTTGTAGAATCTTTTGACGAACGACTTTGGCAAATACTTGATGATATGAAAGAAACAATGTATCAGGCTGATGGTGTTGGACTTGCAGCCGTTCAGGTTGGTATTCTAAAGAGAGTAGTTGTTATTGATGTTGGTGATGGGTTGATTGAACTTATTAACCCTGAAATTATTGAGCAGGACGGTGTTCAATGCGGTGCGGAAGGATGTTTATCTTTACCGGGTAAACAAGGCACTACTATTAGACCTATGTCTGTTAAAGTTAAAGCACAAAATCGAAATGGAAATTGGTGTCTGTATAAAGGAACTGAATTAAAAGCCAAGGCGTTTTGTCATGAAATTGACCATCTTGACGGTACTTTATATATTGATAAACTTGCCACTCAAGAAGAAATTGATAAATATTGTAAGGATTGATTTTAACAATGCGAGTTATTTTTATGGGAACACCTGATTTTGCTGTTCCATGTCTTAATTCATTGATTAAAAGTGAACATAATGTTGTTGGTGTTTTTACTCAACCAGATAAACCAAAAGGAAGAGGATATGAGTTAACCCCACCACCTGTAAAAGTATGTGCAGTTGAGAATAATATTCCTGTTTTCCAACCAAATTCTATGAGGGATGGAACTGCTTTAGAAATAATCTATTCTCTTAATGCTGATATGATTGTCGTTGTTGCTTTTGGTAAAATTTTACCTAAAGAGATTCTTGACAGTGTAAAATATGGTTGTATTAATATACATGCATCTTTACTTCCAAAACTTCGTGGTGCAGCACCTATACAATGGAGTATCATTAACGGTGATAAAGAAACAGGTGTGACTGCTCAGCAGATGGATATCGGAATTGATACGGGCGATATTTTAATGAAAAAATCCATTAAAATTCCTGATGATATGAATGCTGGAGAACTTTTTGATAAGTTATCTGATTTGGGTGCTGAAGTATTGTTGGATACCATTGAATTAGTTGAGAATAATGCATTAAACCCTATTAAGCAAATTGATTCAGAGGCAACATATGCATCTATGTTATCTAAAGAACTTTGTCCTATAGATTTTTCTAAATCCGCTGAAATTGTTCATAATCAAATTAGAGGATTATATCCATGGCCTGTTGCTACAACAAAAATTAATGGTAAAATATTTAAAATCCATAAATCCCAAAAATTATCTGAAAATTTTTCGGGAAAAACAGGAGAAATTGTTGATAATAATAACAGACTTGTTTGTATGTGTGGCGATGGTAATTGTATTGAAATACTTGAAATTCAGGCAGAAGGAAAACGCAAAACAGATGCTGCAAGTTTTTTAAGAGGTCACAAAATTGAAGTTGGTACAATCTTAGGAGAATGAAGATGGATACGTTTTTTTCATATCATTATATGTCAAATTATTATTATATAGTTTTAGTTTTGCCGATGCTGATATTATCTTTAATTGCATCTGCAAGAGTGAACTCGGCATTTAAAAAGTATTCTAATATATTATCAAGCCGACGAATAACAGGCTCTCAGGCGGCTTTTGAAATTCTAAGATACTACGGAATTACTAATGTGCAAATTGAACGTGTTTCTGGAAATCTTACAGACCATTATGACCCAAGAGCAAATGTAATAAGATTATCTGATAAGGTCTATAATTCTACATCTGTTGCTGCAATCGGTGTTGCTTGTCATGAAGCAGGTCATGCCGCACAACATGCTGAGAGCTATTCTGCCATTAAAGTAAGAAACAAACTTTTACCTTTGGCAAATATTGGTTCAAAAGCTGGAATTCCTCTTGCAATTTTGGGCTATTTTCTTAATTTTGGAGCATTGGCAGTTGCAGGTGTTATATTTTTTTCATTTGCAGTTTTGTTCCAGCTTATTACATTGCCTGTTGAATTTAATGCAAGTAAAAGAGCTTTAAAAGTAATAAGTGAAGCAGATATATTAAGTGATAACGAAAAGAAAGGTGCAAAAGCAGTTCTTTCTGCTGCTGCAATGACTTATGTTGCTTCACTTGCTGTTAGCGTTGCAAACTTATTAAGATTGATATTAACAATTAACAGAAGAAGAGATTAATTTATGGATGATAGATATTTGGCGTTTAAAATTTTAAGTAAAATTGAACACGATAAAGCATATTCAAATATAACTCTTGATGCGGTTTTAAGTAAAAATGAGGTGGCATCAACACCTTTTGTATGCGCCCTTGTTTATGGTGTTTTAGAACGCAAAATTACGCTTGATTACTATTTATCTGAGTTTTTATCTCAACCTATTAAAAAACTTAATCCGCTGGTTTTAACAATTTTAAGACTTGGTGTGTATCAGATTAAATATATGGATAAGGTTCCTGTATCAGCTGCTGTTAACGAAAGTGTTAAATTATCCAAGAAGGTTAAATGTGGGTTTGCATCTGGTCTGATAAACTCTGTTTTAAGAAAGGTTTCTTCCAATAATATTGAACTTCCTAAAACTAATAATCAAGTCTATAATTTAAGTGTGGCATATTCTTGTCCTGAAAATTTAGTATCACAGTTTATTAATGACTATGGATACATACAGACTGAAAAAATATTAAAGTCATCGTTGGGTGACGTTTCAACATTTATTAGGGTTAATTCTATTAAAATTGATGTCGATAATTTGATTTTTGAGTTAGAAAAAGAAGGTATTATTGCCAATAAGACCTCATTTGATAATGAATCGCTTGAAATTATAAATGGAAATTCAGTTTTCAAATCTGAATGTTATAAAAAAGGATATTTTCATGCACAGGATATTGCTTCGCAAACTTGTATTAAAAATCTTGCACCGAATAAAGGCGAAACGGTTTTTGATATGTGTGCAGCTCCCGGCGGTAAATCATTTACTATGGCAGAAATGATGCAGAATGTTGGTGAAATATATTCATTTGATTTGTATGAACATAAAATCAAACTCATAAATGATGGTGCAAAACGACTTGGAATTGATATTATAAACGCACAAATAGGTGATGCTTCTGTTTATAATAACAAACTTCCTAAAGCAGATAAAATTCTTTGCGATGTGCCATGCGCCGGATTAGGTGTTATTAAAAGAAAACCTGAAATCAAGTATAAGGATTTCGGTTTTGTTGACAAATTATGCGAATTGCAATATAATATTTTAAATAATGCATCATTGTATTTAAAAGATGGGGGAGTACTTATGTACTCAACTTGTTCTTTAAGTAAAAAAGAAAATCAAGATATTTGTGATCGCTTCTTAGATGAACATAACGAATTCAAAGCAGACACAATAAATACTATTTTTCCTTGTGACAACAATGATGGGTTCTTTTTTGCAAAACTAATTAAGGAATAATTTGAATGTTAAAAGATATTCGTTCATTGAACTATGATGAGTTATCATATGAAATTATAAACCTTGGATTTCCTAAATTCAGGGTTAATCAGATTTTCTCATGGGTTCATGAAAAATGTGTTTTCTCTTTTGATGAAATGACAAATATTTCTAAAGACATGAGAGAACGATTAAAAGAAATTTTTTATTTTGATAATTGTGATATTAATACGAAACTCGTTTCAAAAATTGATGATACAGTTAAGTATTTATTTACACTTTCTGATGGTGAATATGTTGAAAGTGTTGTTATGAAATATAAATATGGTTATTCAATCTGTATTTCTACTCAGGTTGGATGTAAAATGGGTTGTACATTTTGTGCATCGGCTATTGGTGGATTTGTTCGTCAACTTACAACAGGTGAGATGCTTTCTGAAATTTACACTGCACAGAAAGACTTGAATATTAAAATTAATCATTTGGTATTAATGGGAACAGGTGAACCGTTGGATAACTATGACAATGTAATGAAAATGCTTAATCTTATTACTGATGAAAAAGGTCAAAATATGAGTATGCGTCATATTTCATTATCAACTTGTGGTATAGTTCCTAAAATTTATGATTTAGCTGAAAAAAAATTGGGACTTACTCTTTCAATTTCATTGCATGCTCCCAACAATAAAATAAGAAATTTATCTATGCCCATAAACAGCAAATATGATATTGATGAATTGTTAAAAGCTTGTAAGTATTATGCACAAGTAACAGGACGAAGAATTTCATTTGAATATGCAATGATTAAAGATGTAAACGATAGTGACGATTGTGCTATTGAATTGGCCAATAAACTTAAAAGCATACTTTGTCATGTAAATCTTATTCCTGTTAATAATGTTAGGGAAACAGATTATGTTAAAAGTTCTGTTGAAAGACAGAAACGATTTATAGATATTTTATCTTCAAGAGGAGTTGTGGCTACAGTTAGACGAACTCTTGGAAGTGATATAAATGCTTCTTGTGGCCAGTTAAGGGCTTCAAAAAGGAAAAGTGGGTGAAGACTTTGAGAATTGTAGCAAAAACAGATATTGGCTTACAGCGAATTTCTAATCAGGATTCATATGCTGCAGGTGAGCTACCGGGTTCAGTTGCTTGGGCAGTTGTTTGTGATGGAATGGGTGGTGCTGCAGGCGGTAATTATGCAAGTTCAACTGCTGTCAAACTCATTTCTGAAAGAATATCATCATCTTATCGTGTTGGTATGTCCTCAAACTCTATAAAAAATATGCTCACTTCTGCAATAATTGCTGCTAATATAAGCGTGTATGATATGAGTCAGGAAAATAGTGAGTTATCAGGAATGGGTACAACAGTTGTTGTTGCTATTATTGCTGATGAAAATGTGTATATTGCTCATGTTGGAGATTCTCGTGCTTACATCTTATCTGATGGTAAATTAACACAACTTACTAAAGACCATTCTTTTATTCAGGAAATGGTTGATAGTGGCAAACTTACACCCGATGAAGCAAAAGATGACCCGAGGAAAAATCTTATTACACGTGCACTTGGCGTTAATGAAGATATTAGAGTTGATTTTTGTCAGGAATATATTTCAGAAAATGAAGTGCTGATTCTATGTACTGATGGTTTAACAAATTTTGTGGTACCTGATGAAATTTACGAGCTTACAAGTGATAAAAAGTTTTATGAATATGCTGAAAGACTTGTAAACAGAGCAAACTATAACGGTGGCGGTGACAATATAACTGTTGTCACAATGTCGTATTAAATTGAGAAAGGAGTTAAAGTAATGGATAATTTTTGTGGCAAGCGTCTTGATGGTCGTTATGAAATAAGAGAAATTATCGGTGTTGGTGGAATGGCTGTTGTATATAAAGCATACGATAATATCGACGATAGAATTGTTGCTATTAAAATACTTAAAGACGAATATCTTTCAAATGAAGAATTAAAACGCAGATTTAAAAATGAATCTAAAGCAATTGCTGTTCTTTCTCATCCTAATATTGTCAGAGTGTATAATGTCAGTTTTGGTGACAGAATTCAGTATATTGTAATGGAATATGTTGATGGAATTACTTTAAAAGAATATATTGAGCAACAAGAAGTTGTAAATTGGAAAGAAGCAGTTCATTTTATGGGGCAGATTCTTGCAGCTTTGCAGCATGCTCATGATAAGGGAATTGTTCATCAGGATATTAAACCACAGAATATATTATTGCTTCAGGATGGCACGATTAAAGTAACTGATTTTGGTATTGCAAGATTTAGTCGTACAGATTCAAATACAACATCTGATAAAGCAATTGGTTCTGTTCATTATATTAGTCCTGAACAGGCTCGTGGTGAGGTTACAGATGAAAAAGCTGACATTTATTCTGTTGGTGTTGTAATGTATGAAATGCTGACTGGTCAGTTGCCATTTCAATCTGACAGTGCTGTTTCTGTTGCAATAATGCAGTTGCAACAAGATCCGAAACGTCCTCGTGAAATTATCTCTACAATCCCTATGGGTCTTGAGCAAATTACAATGCGTGCAATGCAAAAAACTCCTAACAGTCGTTACCGTTCTGCTGCTGAAATGCTTATGGATATAAATGATTTTAAACGGAATCCTGCAATTAAATTCGATTATTCGTACTTTGTTGACCAAGAACCTACAAAATATATTAAATCAAATAATACAGTCAGAGAATCAAGATATTCTGCTGAAGAACAGGTAAGTACAAATGAAAAAAGAGTTATGAATAAAACAACAGCAATTATGATGGGCGCAATTGCCGGTATTGTTGTTTTAGCTTTAATTATTGGTGCAGTTCTTGTTGGAACCAGTAATCAGAAAGTTGAAGTTCCAAATTTTATTGGATTTAATTATTATAGTCAGATTGAAAACAAGAAAGAGTATAAAGACGTATTTAATTTTGAAGTCAAATTAATTGAAAATTCTACTTTAGAAGATGGTACTGTTACAGAACAAAATCCATCCGGCAGTACCAAAGTGAAAAAGGGTACAACTATTTCTCTCACAGTTGTTCAGAAAAACAGCATATTGCTTGATGCATCTATTGTTGGTATGACTGAGGAGGATGCAAAGAATTATCTTAATTCAAGAGGAATTATCTCTACTGTCATTTCTGAATATTCTGATACAGTTGATAATGGTCGTGTTATTAAAACATCACCTGAAATCGGTTCAACTGTTAAGATTGGTTCAGAAGTAAAACTTTATATTGCAACGGACACACAGGAAACAGTTAAAATGCCTCAGATACAAGGTTCAGGCAGAGAAGAAGCTGAAAAAACTCTTATAGCACATGACCTTGAGGTTGGTGTTGTTACTGAAGTGAATAGTGAATTACCAGTAGGAGTGGTTGTAGAGCAAAGTGTTGAGCCTGAGATGGAAGTCCCGATTGGTTCGAAAATTGATTTTTCAATCAGTAATGGAATTCCACCTGAATCTTCAGTTGATGTTACAGTTAAGCTCCCTTCAGTATATAAAACAGGTATTTTAAAGATATATATTAATAATGCATTGTTCTATACATCGGGAGAGTTGTATCTTGATGGTGGTACAACACAGTTCACTTTATCTGGAACTGGTTCAAACAATAGCTTTACAATAACAATTGATGATATGCCTATTAAAAAAGGAAGTGTTGATTTTACTCAATCTCCTGCAGTCATTACACAGGAAGAAGATGTTGTGTTTGATAATAAGGTTGTGTTAAATAATGTTGTTGGAATGGCAGAGCAGGAAGCTATTGATAAATTAAATAGTGCAGGTTTCCATAATATTGAAACTGTTAAACAACCAAGTTCAACAGTACCAGCAGGCGTGGTAATTTCTCAGACTCCAAGAGCTGACGGCACAACTAAGTTCTCCACAAATGAGTCAATTACTTTAAATGTCAGCATTGGTCCTTCAAGTAATCATTAATAAGTAATATATGGAAAAGTATAAAGGAATAATTACAAAAGGTATTGGCGGCTTCTA
>JAZNIQ010000157.1:0-6406 GCA_045577555.1 Candidatus Fimenecus sp. | reverse complement strand
CTCCTGTCTTAGATGTAATAATAGTTCCATCCTCCAGCTCTATAGCAGCTGTAGGAACTCCAAGTCTCTCCGCTCTTTCCTTAGCTGCCACTGTAACCTTACGGTCGTCAGTGGTAATCTTTGCATTCTTCATAAGAAGCTCAATCTTATAGATTTCGTTTTCCACATCATCACCTAAAGCCATACTGTTAAGGTATCTGTAATATCTTCTAATTATCTCCATACGGGATGCATCACAAACCACATCCTCATCTACGATACAATTACCAACCATATTTACACCCATGTCAGTAGGTGATTTGTATGGAGATTCACCATAAATTTCTTCAAATATTGTATTAAGTACAGGGAAATTCTCAACATCGCGGTTATAGTTAACCGTTGTTTCACCATATGCTTCAAGGTGGAACGGGTCAATCATATTAACATCGTTAAGGTCAGCTGTAGCAGCTTCATATGCAAGGTTTACAGGGTGCTTAAGAGGTAAATTCCATATTGGGAATGTTTCAAATTTAGCATATCCTGCCTTGATTCCACGTTTATGCTCGTGATAAAGTTGTGAAAGACAAACAGCCATTTTTCCGCTACCTGGACCGGGTGCTGTAATAACAACAAGTGGATGGTCGGTTTCAATATAATCGTTTTTGCCGTATCCGTCATCACTTACAATAAGTCGAACATCAAGTGGATAATTCTCAATAGGGTAGTGACGATATACATTTATACCAAGATTTTGAAGTTTCTGTTCAAATGCTGTGACAGAAGGCTGATTTGAATACTGTGTCAGGACAACTCCGCCAACATAAAGTCCAAATCCGTGATAAATATCAATAAGACGAAGTACATCAAGGTCATAGGTGATACCAAGGTCACTGCGGATTTTATTCTTTTCAATATCCTTTGCACATATTGCAATAATGATTTCAGCATCATCTTTTAACTGCAAAAGCATTTTCATTTTACTATCGGGTTTAAATCCCGGTAAAACTCGTGCGGCATGGTAATCGTCAAAAATTTTACCACCGAATTCAAGATAAAGCTTACCACCAAATTTGCTTATTCTTTCTTTAATATGCTCCGATTGCATACGAAGATATTGGTCATTGTCAAAACCTAATTTACGCATAAATTACACCTACACATTTATATAAAACATTTACTTTAATTCTCATTTGATTCAGCAGAATCAGTTTCTGCATTTTCTTCCGGAACCAGGACAGGTTCATTTTTACTGTTTAACCAAGCAACAATAAGTGCATATATCGCAGAGGCTGTTGGAACGCCTAAAAGAATTCCTAAAATACCGCCTACATTTCCACCAATTATTACTGCTAAAAGAACTATAATGCCGGGCAGTCCGACTGATTTCCCTACAATTTTAGGATATATGAAATTATTGTCAATTGCTTGAAGAATAAGTACAAAAATAAGGAAAAGCAAAGCCTTTAAAGGACTTTCCATAAAGATTATAAAACAGCCAATAAACTCGCCGATAAGTGGACCAATGACAGGAATCAGAGCGGTAATTCCGATGATAACAGAAATAACTGCCGCATTCGGGAACCGGAAAATACTCATACCAATAAAGCAAAGTACCGCAAGAATAAATGCATCTGTAAACTGTCCTGTAATAAAGTTAGAAAATGAACTTGACGCAACGGAACAAACTTCATGAGTTTTATCATGAACTTTTTCAGGTAATATTTTTTGCATAATTCTGTCTGTAAAATTACCGATTTTCTCTTTTTCAGCAAGTATATAAATTGCAATAATAAAACCTAATGCAAGATTTGTAATTGCAGAAATAACAGTTGATGTAACACCAACAGTTGTACTTACAATATCACTTGTAGCATCAAAGGTGAAAATCTTTTCTGCCATTGATGTAATGGTTTCAATGTCTATTTTTGGATTGTGCAGTATTTCAGTGCTTATATCCAGACCAAACCGAAGCACAAGTCCGTCAACCCATTCCACAAGCTGAACATAATAAGTGGGGATTTTCTCTATAATCAACATAACAGAATCTTTTAATTGCGGAATGATGATAAAAAGCAATAAGACAATAAATCCGAGCGTTAATATAACAGTTGAAACAAGACTGACAGGACGAAACATTTTGTTAATAATCTTTTTCTTGCTGGTTTTCATACCTTTAAAGATTTTGTTTTCAAGAACATTCATTGGAATATTAAGCATAAATGCAAGGCAGAATCCCACAATCAATGGAGCAAAGATTGCCAACAATCCTTTAAAAAAGGATGCAACTGATGACAAATTCTGCGAAAGAGTGAAGAGGATAATGCCAAAGGTTATAATTCCGAGTATTTTCTTAATGTTCTTTTTTGATAAGTCCATAAAAACTAACCTCATCTGCAAATTTCAACATTTTTATTTATTGTTACACATACAACAAATATTATATATGAAAATAAAATTAAAAGCAATATTCCAAGTGCATTTACATAGGTAAAATTTCTTGTCGATTTTATGTTGAAAATATATAAATAATCCCGTAGAAAAAAACTACGGGATTAAAAAACATAATCAAAATTAAAGAAGGTCGTCAAAAAGGTGAATATTTTTCTTTTCTGCTTTGAGTTCACCATTTTGTATTTTCTTAATGATTTCAACTATTCTGTCGTTTATAGGAGTTCTAACATTGTACTTTCTGCCGAAATCACAAACAACACCGTTGATTGCATCAACCTCACACGGTTTACCTTTTTTTAAATCTTGAAGCATTGATGGTTCAATGTCTCTGTGTTTCTTTAATGCGATAGGGAGCAAGAAACAAGCAAATGCACGCTTGATTGCACCTTTCCAGTAGAAAAGACCAACAATATTTTTACCTTGAACAGGAGCAAACTCAACACCTGATGCGTGACCTACATCAATGCATTCTTTCATACAGCGAACAGCAACCTTCTGTCCGTCTTTATCTTCAGTAACATCTCCAAAAACCCCGCCAACAACTGTACCAAGCCCCGAGAATGTTGCATTGATTAAAAGTTTTGACCAACGGGCACCCATAAGATTTTCTTCTTCGTGAACAGGGCACATCATTTCAAGTAAGTTTTTAACCATTTTAAACTGTGCATCAGTAATTCCTTCCATTTTACCCATATGGAAGGAAAGTGAATCCTTGTCACTTGTAAGTTCACAAACACCTGGTTCTACAAGCGCTGCACCCCATTCAACAGCACAACCCATTGTGTGCTCTGTGCCGATAATCTCAGCAATACCGGGTTCAGGAATACCATTTTGAAGAGTAACAATAACACCGTCGTCAGTAAGATAATCTTTAAGCATTGTTACAACTTCTTTGTTGAATAACTGCTTTGTAAGAAGAACAATAACATCATATTTGCCTTCCATCTGGTCAGGTGTGATAGCATTAACGGGAACTGTCATTTCAACTGTACCGATAATCTTTGCACCCTTTGTGTTAAGTGCCTCAACGTGTGCCTTGTTTCTGTTAATTAGGTCAACCACGCCACCGTTTTTAGTAATAAACGCACCGAGTACAGTACCTAATGACCCTGCACCATAAATCGCATATCTTGCCATAAATAAAACTCCATTTCAAGTTGTGAATTTTTTGTCAAAGTGATTATATACTTTTTGTGTAAAAAATTCAATAGAAAGTATAAAAAAGGACAGTAGTTTTCTACTGTCCTAAGCATTTCTACATAATAATTCTTACTATAAGTATTACGGTATTTACCACATTTGCAACAATATATTTAAGTTTAGAGGCAATGTAAGGTTTCTCCCATTCCCACTCATTACATTTAATGAAAAGGTCTGTGAGATATGGTGAATCTTCCGCAGGTTCAAGGAAAGCCTTGGTTTTCATTTTAACAATCATAATGTTTCTGCATGCCTCGCGAAGTGCGGTGCCGAATCCTATTGGGTCATTGCGGTATGCTTTTTCCATTTCAATAATATGTGATGGCATACTAATAAGCCAAAGGCCTGTCAGCATCGTGTCATTTCCATTATAAACGGCAACAACGGGGCTCATATAACCTGTACCTGTCATATTGCTTGAATAGTCAGAAATAACATATCCCTCATAACCCCATTCGGTTCTTAAAAGGTCGTTAAGAAGTTCTGAACAACCGCCACACCAATCTGTACCAATACGATTGTATGCGGACATAATACCGTCACAGCCTGCGTATTTAACAGGTGTTTCAAAGGCTTTAAGATAAATTTCACGCATTGTCTGTTCGTCTGCCCAAGTGAAAATGCCGTTTCGATGTGATTCCTGTTCATTTAAAGCAAAATGCTTGATTGTTGTAATAAGTCCTTGTGATTTTGCACCAGCAACAATGCCAGATGCCATTCTTCCTGAAATAACAGGGTCTTCCGAGAAGTATTCAAAGTTTCTGCCGCCCATAGGATTTCTGTGAATGTTTGCACCGGGAGCATACCAAATGTCAGTATTCATAGCATCTGCCTCAATGCCTGCACTTTCACCCATTTTAAATGCAAGTTCATCATTCCAAGTGCAAGCAATAGCAGTAGCACAAGGATAAGCAGTACCGCAATCAAAATATGTTTGACCGTGTGCACCCTTAACACATGATGGACCGTCATTGTCATATGTTTTAGGAACACCAAGTCTTTCAATTCCCTGTGTTTCATAACCGCTGTGAGCAACAAGTACAATCATTTCTTCAAGTGTTAACTGGTTAAGGAATTTATCCATAAGTTCAGGGCTTTCATAAACATCCTGAAGCATAATTGGTGTGTCATATTTAACACCCATTTTGGGTTCTTCACCAACAAGTGTGGGTTCAGGAATACGGTCGGGATTTAAAATTTCCTCAGTTGCAGTAAGAACTCTCGTCTGTGGGTAAGTGCCTGTATAATCATTTCTTGAGAGTATGGTGAAATCTGAATAAGCAAAGTCAAAAAGGTTCTTGATTTCGTTACCTGACACATTGTCATATTTTACAACGATATCTTTATCTACAGTATAAGTAAATGAATCAATGTGTTTACGAACATTTTCACCAAGAATAATCTCATAATCACCTTTTTCAAGAACCCATGCCTCAAGGTTATCCTTATCATATGACATCATATCGCTGATGTTGAATTCAACAGTTAATGTTTCACTTTTTCCGGGTTTGAGCAACGAAGTTTTTTCATATCCGCCAAGACAGATTGCACTCTTTTCAATACCGCCATTATAGTAGGGAGCACTGTAATAGATTTGTACTGTATCTTTACCTGAAACATTACCAATGTTTGTAACTTTAACATCAATGCTGATTATTCCATCATAAATATTGTATGAAACAAGTTCTTTTTCAAAATCTGTATATGAAAGTCCGTATCCGAAAGGATATTGAACCTTTTCCTTTGCAAAAGTTTCAAAATAGCGATAACCTACATAGATGCCTTCAAGATATTCAACATAATATCCGCCACCATCGTATTCGTGAGTACCGAAACATTCACTTGATGGATGGTCGCTGATGCTGTAAGCAACTGTGTCGGTAAGTCTGCCAGACGGATTGATTTCACCTGTGAGCATCTGTGCAACTGCACGCATACCGAATTCACCGGGAATCCAAATCATTGCAGCCGCTTTAATGCTGTCATATTCGTCCAACCAACCCATTTCCATAACATTACCTGTATTGAAAAGTACAATAACATCTTTAAATGCTGATGTAACTTTTTCAACAAGCTTTGTTTCCTCTTCACTAAGACGGAGAACATCAGCGGTAAGGTCAGTTGTTTCAGCACTTGTACGGCTAATCATAATAATCGCAATGTCAGAAAATTCAACAGCCTTCTTCATAATCTCATCCGTAAGTTTTTCACAAACCATCTCTTCAAGAGAGTTTTTTGCAAGTACTAACTGAAGAAGATTGTTAACAACTGTGTTACTTGTTTTCGGCATTTCATTTGAACTGCATTCCTGCTCATAAAGAGCACGGAGTTCAGGATTATAGTTAATACCGTTTTCGTCAAGTGCTTCATAAAATGTAACAGGGTCATCCGTTGTAATCGCGCCTGAACCTGCACCGCCTAGAAATGGTACAACAGAACCTGCACCGAAAATATTTACCTTTTTGTCCCCAAGCGGTAAAACATTTTCTTTATTTTTAAGAAGTACAATTCCTTCTTGCTCAAGTTCAACTGCCACCTTGCTTGACATGGCAATTATATCTGCAGGTACATTACCGCTTACTGCAACCGACACTATTGAAAAGCAGGAAAACAGCAGAACAACTACCATAATTATTGCAATAATCTTTTTACTCTTTTTCATAATCTTATCCCCTTACAAGATTTATAAATCAATTAAATCATAAGCAAGTATAAAATACAATAGAAATAACACATAATGTACATAAATTACAAAAATGATTAAAAAACAGAG
>JAZNIQ010000156.1:0-8811 GCA_045577555.1 Candidatus Fimenecus sp. | reverse complement strand
GAGCAGTAGAAACCTGTGCATTCAAGAACTACGTCAACACCGATTTCACCCCAAGGAAGTTCTGCAGCGTTACCCATAGCATAGATTTTAAGAGTTTTGCCGTAAACTGTGATTGTACCTGCCTCTTCATCAGCCTCAACTGTATGAAGGTTTTCGCGGATTTTACCACAGTAGGCACCCTGTGCTGTATCATACTTATGAAACTGTGCAAGCATTGATGGTTTTGTAAGGTCGTTGTTTGCTACAACATCGTAGCCTTCTGCGCCGAACATCTGTCTGAAAGCAAGACGTCCGATACGGCCGAAGCCGTTAATTGCAACTTTAACTGACATTTTGAATTCCTCCAAATAAATTAATACTAATATTATTTCGCATTAGTGCAGTATTATTTTATATCTTTTTAAGCAAATATGCAAGAGTATTTTTGAAAAAAGTGGCATTATGTGAAATTTTTGTCAAGTGGCATAAAAAACAAGGAATAATAAGACAAAAAGGGTATAAAATTTATAGTATGGGAGGTTGTTTTCCTATGAATTACAAGTACTTTTCTGAAATATATACGGGCAATACTCAATTTGAACGGGAAAAAATGCAATTTTTCTTTGATAAATCATTCCGCGAAAAAGATGAAACACTTTTACGGAATCAATACATTGCGCTCCGTCAACTTGAATTCAGAGAAAGCCTGACCTTTATACCTGAATGTGTTGAATTATCCTCACTTGCAGAAAGCATAACAGTTGCTTGTGACATTTTAGCAACAAGTTCCGACGTCAGTTTTATTTTCTGCGGAAGAGAACCTTGTTATGTTGTAGGCAATAAAAAAATGATTACAAAAGCACTTCTGAATCTTCTCTCCAACAGTTACCTTTACGGAAAGGAAAAACTGATTACGGTAACTACGGAAAATTGCGGTATCTTTTCAAAAATTGAGGTAACTAACGGTGGTTTTTTCTCAAAGGAAATCCGTTACGGCAAAGGCTTATCCTATGTACGTGAAGTGTGTGAGAAATCCGGTGGTAAATTCTTTATGGAACAAACCTTAACACAGACAAAGGCAATTATGTTTTTTAAAAAAGCAGTAAAATCAGAGAACACTTATCCGGGTGAAAGCTTTTATTCACTTATAAATGACAGACTATCCCCTGTATGTATAGAAATGTTCGGAATGGAATACCATTAAAAAAGGTGTGCAGACAGTTCATCTGCACACCTTTTTTATAAAACTATCTTATTCCTGCAACAATCTGAAGCACCCAACGAGCATCAATAGCATTAATCTTTCCGTCTTCATTCACATCTATATATTCAAGATTAATCTCTTCCTCTGTTCTGAGTTGTGCAACATACTGAAGAATCCAACGTGCATCAAGTACATTCAGTTTGCCGTCACCGTTAGCATCACCAAGTTTTGGAGTTACATCATTATAAACAACACTATCAACAAAACCATCCTGTGTAAGCACAACACTGACTTCAGCAATCTTTTCATCTTCATAGCTAAAAGCATCCGCTTTGAGTGTCCATTTGCCGTCTGCAAATGTCATACCCTTTGTTTCATACCAGCAACCTATATCAGCTGGCTCATCAACAATTATCAAATCTTTTTCGCTGTCATAGAATTTTGATGTCTTAACATCAACATTTTCAAGACCGAATACTGAAGCAATGCAAGCCTCTACTGTTTCAACATCGAGTTCGTGATAATAGTAATATTCATCCTCATCAGCAGGTTCCATATCGCAAACGTAAGTTGAAATTGCAACAAGAGAATCTATGCAAATATCCTCATCTGCCACATTAACTCCTTCAAATTTATGTCCGCATAAATCTTCACTTACTGAAGCATATGCCAATGAATAATAAAGAATATCTTCTGCAGCAATTCTTGCAAGAAGCCACATATTGTTTTGAAGAGTGTTAGATTTAAGTGTTCCTATTTCAAGAGAAACATTTCCGTTTAATACAGCTAAACTGTTTGCTTCATCAAAATAATAGTTATACACCACATTATATTCTTCGCCGTCTTCAGTAACAAAAACAGCTTCAATAAATCCTAAATCAAGATATATACCGTAGCAGTCCACTACCTTTGTTTCAAAAGAATCCGCGTCGTTGATACCTTTGAAATTAATTATAAGTTCATTTTCGCCGCTAATTGTGATGCTTTCATATGGGCAGGTAATAACCTCCATTTCACAAGCACATTCAACACCTAAAAATGAAAATTTAACTGTATTTTTACCTATAACAAATGGTTTTTCCATCTGCTCATCGATTTCATAGCTGTAATATCCTGTTTTTTCATAAAGCTCATCATCAGTACCCTCAATGACTGTACCATCTTTATATTTAACTGTGAAAACAGGCTCTGCCTCATAAACCTCATATCTCTCATATGTGATTTCGTTGTTATTATCATCATAGTAATAATCCTCATATGAGTCCCAACCCTGAATTAAAGGTTTCTGTGCAGTTACTGTAATGCTTTCAACAGGTGTTTCGACAACTTCCACCTCAAATACGCATTCAGCCTCTTCTCTGTAAACAACCGTTGCTTCATGAACACCCACGCCCCAATGTTCTTCACACTGATTGTCGATAACTTCCATATCACCAAGCAACTCAAACCATGTGCCGATTTCTTCACTGCCGTCCTCATAAACAACTGTAAAGACAGGTTCAGAATCCAAAACATAATAGTCGAAATATTCTTCACCGTCTTCGCTGTTACAATAGCAAAGTGTCCAGTCACCGTCTGCATTTTCAATTAAAGGACGTTGAGCCTCTGCAGTAATGCTTTCGATTTTCAAGCCTCTGTATGGGTCTTCAACATCTTCATCAAAATATGCAGATGCAGGCACAACAATTTGTGTAAGCATAAGCACCAACACAAGCATAACTGATAATATTTTTCTCATAAATTACACCTCTTTTAAAATTCTATATAAAGCAATTACCTTTGCTTTTTTACTTATTCAAAAACAACAGTTGTAATGCTGTTTGCAGGGATAGTGATTTTTTTCTTGTCCCCTGAATATGTTTCTTTAAGTTGAACCTCTTGAGTTGTTGTATAAACGGTCATATCATCACGGTCAACTTTAAATTTAACTTTTCTGTCCTCACCCTCATTGGTAATAACAGTTACAACCTTGCCGTCAGGAGTAAGGAAGGAAACCATATTTGTAAGGTAGTTTGCAGATGTTACATTGCCATCCGCATCCTTTTCCTGAACATAATCATAAATATTCTTTTTAGTTTCAACCACTTTACTGCCAACAGGAATATACTTTGTATAATGTGCCATTGCGTAGTATCTCATTGGAATCTGGAATTCACTTGCATCTGCATTGGCAACTAAAAGTCCGTCAGAATAATCTTTTCCGTCAGCACCCACGCCGATACCATTAACGCCAACCCATGCTGTCCATGAATTAACTCCTGTGAAATTAATATCATTTGCAATTACTCTTGCCTGCAAAACTGCACCCTTAATGGAATCAATAGGCTCGGAGCAAGGGAGATGACACCACTCTGACATTTCAACAGGAAGGTCAGGAGTTGTCGATTTAATCCAGTTGCCAAGATTGATTTTGTTTGTAACCATATTGTCAGTCCAATAACTGTGATAAGACAAATTTCCTAAATAAGGACGGATTTCCGGGTCGTTGTAAAGATATTCAAACCATTCATATGTCCTGTGTCCAATTTCACCGGATTCAGGACCTGAAAGCATAACATCCAAATCACGCTCCGCAATTTCTTTTGCAAAAGCTCTATAAACACCGTAAATATCCTCAGAATTGTAGAAACAACCTTCCTGACTCTGATATCCACCATTACCCCAAGACCAGTTAGGCTCATTTATGGGACTGATATATTTTACAGGCACACCCTTATCAATAAAATATTCTGTTATTGTAAGGAAATAATCTGCATAAGCCTCAAAATTTTCTTCAGGAAGATTGCATACCCACCAGTTATCATTACCGCCCGTCTTGTTGTTTAATGTCAGGGAGTAGTGAGGTGAGTTTGCAAAAAGTACAACTGTATCAATGCATCCGTATGAAAGACAAAGGTCAAGCATTTCCTGTGCCGCTGCATCACGACTGAAATCATAGTAACCTGTTTCTGTTTCATAATCGTAAACATAAAAACTTTCTGTCTGACGCCACGGGTCCCAGATGGTATCCTTGAAATTATCCGCTGAACCTGCACCAATATTATAACGATAAATGTTCAGCCCAAGACCTTCTTCACTATAAAGAAGTTTTGCAATTTCTTCTTTGTTCTCACTTTTTCCCACAATCTGTGACCACCAGCATGACGAACAACCGAAACCTGAAAATTCATCACTTTGTTCATCAAGATTTATGGTGAGTGTCATATCCTTATCGTATGACTTTTCAGCATACCAGTCCATTATATCTGATTCCAAAAACGGGAACAAAAATAATAAAACCGATACAATCACCGAAAGCGGAATGATAGTTCTTAACCTGATGCTTTTTTTGTCTTTCATTTTTCTTCTCCTGTGTATTGCTAAATTTAAACGGCGACGAGTTTCCCCGCCGCCGCATTGTTCTGCGTTATTCAAAATCGGGTTCTATAAGGCCGTAGCCACCATCATTTCTCTTATACACAACACAGATGTCATCAGTTTCTGCATTGCGGAACATATAAAACATATGGCCGATAAGATTCATTTGTAAAATTGCTTCTTCAACTGATTCAGGTTTTAAAACAACTGTTTTTGTTCTTACAACCTCTAATTCTTCTTCATCAATATCGTTTGAAGCAAGAACTTCATCAAACGAAACATCACGAAGTTTTTTCTCAATTCTTGTTTTATTCTTTCTGATTTGGCGGATAAGAGAATCCACGCACATATCAAGTGCGTCCTCTAAATCATCACTACGTTCCTGTGCACGGAAAATCATACTCTTTTTTGCAAGGGTAATCTCGCAAATTTTCTGATTTTTCTCAACAGTTGCGGTGATTTTAGCCGTTGCGTCCGGTCCGAAGAATTTCTCAACCTTACGAAGTTTCTCTTCGGCCCTTTCTTTGAAATTCTCTCTTGGCGTACATTTGCGTCCAACAATAGTAATGTTCACAACGACATCTCCTTTGCATTGAATTGAGATAAAATACAATGACTTTATCCAACTTCATTGTAGCATATATGCACATAAAATGTAAAGTAGTTTTGCATTATTTATTCATTTTTTACAAAATTTTCCTTTTGTGCCTTGTAACATGGCATCCCACGTTAACTGCAACGGGAAGTCCCGCAATATGAGTAGGTGCTGTTTCAATATTAACCGCCAAAGCAGTTGTTTTTCCGCCGAAGCCCTGTGGTCCGACATCGGTTTCGTTAACTTTGCAGAGAATTTCTTTTTCCATAAGCTCATAAAACTCTTTTGAATTTCTCTCGCTTACAGGTCTGCACAATGCCTTTTTCGAAAGCAAGGCACATTGCTCAAAATCTCCACCGATTCCCACACCCAAAACAATTGGCGGGCAGGGATTTCCACCTGCAACAGTTACTGTTTCCACAACAAAGTCGATAATATCCTGTCTTGTTGCAGAGGGTGTGAACATTTTAATTCTGCTCATATTTTCACTGCCGAAACCTTTTGGTGCGACTGTCAATACAATTTTATCACCCTTTACAATGCGGGTATGGATGATTGCCGGTGTATTGTCGTTTGTATTAATTCTCTCTAAAGGGTCAGCCACAACTGATTTTCGTAAAAGGCCCTGTGTATATCCCTGACGTACACCCTCATTGACCGCATCTTCAAAATCACCGTCCGCAATATGAACATCCTGACCTATTTCTGCAAAAACAACCGCCATTCCCGTATCCTGACAAATGGGAATATCAAGCTCTTTTGCACATTCAAGATTCTTAAGCAAATCGCCCATTATACTCTTTGGCAATTCTTTTTCTTCACGGGAATATCCGCAGGAAATACATTCCACCAAATCATCAGGGAGAATTTTATTTGCTTCAATGCACATCTCTTTAATTGCCTGTGTAATTTGCGCACAACTGATTTCTCTCATAATTTCACCTACAAATAAAGGGCAGTAAAACTGCCCCCCGTTAGTTTTTATTGTTTCGAGCCTCTGCGATAGCCTGTATTTCCGCCACGTCTGTCCGAACTGCGCTTAATATCGCTCATTTTGTCCTCACTCTGTGCCTTAAATTTTGCCATCATATCTTCAAAGGACATTGGTGCTGATGGTTCCTGTTGAGGAACACCCTTCCAACCGCGATTATTACCGCTGTTGACCTTGTTCTTTGGTTTTTCCTGCTTTGGCTTTTCCGGTTGAGGTAATGCCTTTTTAATTGAAAGACTTACCTTACCTTTTTCATTAATCTCAAGAACCTTGACCTTGACCTTATCGCCCTCTGAAAGATGCTGTGAAATATCACTTACATATTCACTTGCAACCTCAGAAATATGCACCATACCTGATACACCATTTTCAAGTTTTACAAAAGCTCCGAAATTTGTTAACCCCGTGACTGTTCCGTCATAGACTGAACCGATGTCAATTTGCATAAAACTGCGAATCCTCCTACTTATGCCCCAGGTGTAACATCATAGAACACTTTTTCACCCGGCATAATAAAGCCCAACTTTTCGCGAGCAACCTGTTCAATGTATTCACTCTTGTCATCATTGTCAACGATTGCCTGCAAACGCTCATTTAAAGCTAATTGTTCTTCATAAGCAGTATTTTTTTGTTCTAATTCGCCACGACTCTCTTTGATAGAAAGTTGAAGTCCGATAATAGTAATAACAAAATAGCCTACAAGTAAAACAAGTCCCAAAGTAAGAATAAAACTTCTGGTCTGTTTGCGTTTAGGTGCCTGAGTTTTTGCTTTAGCCATTGGTCACACTTCCCTTTCATTCAAAAATATTGTCATCCACCTGATTTTGCTTTTTAACATTTAGATTATACAACAAGTGTTTATTGACTTTCAAGAGGAATTTTGATTTATTTTTAAGATTTTTGCTTCTTTTTCGACCTTTTTTGATGAATTTGTCGAAAACGCCTTTAATTTTCTTAAAAATCCATTTAAAGGGAAATAATAAAACAGTAAAAATTCTTTTAATACCATTTTTTATTTTATCCACCATAAACTCACTGAAAGAGAAAATAATTGCACCTAAAGAAAAATAATAAACCGAAAAACCTATGGCTTCACCAAGTAATAAATAAAACCTGAACTCACCCTCATTAACGGTTATAAAGAAAATGAAAGTGACAAAACCTGAAACAATGCAAAAAAGCAAATCCGAAACCACAACAGCAGCCTTGCCCTTTGAAATGCTTATTCTGACTATGCGGAAGAAATCATAAAGAAACCCCATAATAAAACCCAGCCCCAAGGACAACAAAAAGTTTTTAGTCTGGGTGGCAAGACTTAAACTGTATATATAATCAGTCATCGAAGCACCTTTGCAAAAAAGCCTTTAGCCTGTGGACGTGTATCCGTATAAGTAAGTGAAGATATTTCACCATCAATAAGCAATTCGCTCTGTTCAAGATTAAGCCGTGTGATGTGTAAATTCCATCCGCGTATGGTAAGTTCTCCCATATCCGTTATGGCAATAACAGTCTGTTCATCAAAGGAATCAATATCCGTAACACCTGATACTGACAGTTTTTTCCTATCCTCCATAATAACGCTGTGGGGTAACTTTGGCATCTTTTTTTCGTCTGTCATAAAAAAACCTCCCTTGCATAATAAATATGCAAATAAGACAGGTTTAATAACTATTATGATTTTATAATAATTGTAAAATACGAATAAAAAAAGCGGAGCCCGAAGACTCCGCTGAAAACTTTTAAGTTTTAATTATGCAATTGCGTCTGTGTTAGGAATTGCTGGTTTTGTAAGTTCGTCTGATGGGAGCTTTGGAAGAACTCTTGTTTCAAGAACTTCACCACAAGCAAGATTCTGACATCTCTTTTCAGCTTTACCTGTTGATGTTGTTGTAGCTTCTTTTACTACTTTCCAACCGCCTGCTTTATGACCTGTTGCAGGAATTTCCTCAACAACTACATCACCTTCACCGCAAACGCTACATTTTGTAACTTTTTTGCCTGGTTCTGTACATGTTGGCTTTGTTACCTGTGTTGAATACTTTTCATGTTTGCATTCATCAGGATTTTCTGGTTCAACTGGGTCTTTTGGTGGGTCAACTGGCTTATCAGCAGCTACAACCTTAATAGAAGCACCTGAAACAGCTACTTCTCCGTCATTTGCATCAAAACAATCTGAAGCTGTAAGTGTAAGGGTTGCTTCACCAGCCTTAATAACTTCAAATTGGAAACTCAATAAATCTGCTGCTTCATTAATTGCACCTGACATAGAAGTTCCCATATATCTTATAGCATTTTCTCTGTAAGAGAGGTTAACAATTTCTAACGGGAACACATTTTTTGTTGGATATCCAGTTCCTTCTTTTGCATCATATCCGTCTGGAACTACTACTTTCAAAACAGATGAATCATACATAAGGTCAATAGTAATGCCTCCAAGATTTGAATCCTTTGGAACACCTACTGTAACAGTAACAACATCGCCAACTTTTGCTGTAGTTGAGTCTGCTCTCATTGTAAGAGATACTTTGTCAGCAGCAAATGACATAAATGTAAACATGCTGAAAACCATCATAACTGCTAAAACAATGCTTGCAATTTTTTTCATTTGAAATACCTTCCTTTTGGGTTTTACCCATTATATTTTGTTGTTGCATTATGCAACAGTAACAATACACCTTTTGCAGG
>JAZNIQ010000155.1:0-14964 GCA_045577555.1 Candidatus Fimenecus sp. | reverse complement strand
TGTCCACTGGACACCCGCACCCCATTACTGACAACATTGACACAATTCGAGAGATTTTGTTGGACTATACTTAAGATAGGCTTACATATAAAAGAGCAAGAAGAAGACCGAAAGAAATCAGAAGAAATACATCGAAACTTTGAAAAAGTTGTAGAGCACTTCAAACAACAAGCAAAAAACAAATAAACTATTGAGACACATAATCAAAAAAGCGGGGTGAAATCCACTCCGCTTTTAAGTCATTTTTTAATATATTGTTTAAAAAGTTCTTCTGTTTCTGGTAAATAGATAATCTTAAACAAATACTTTTTGCCATTTCTAAAAACGATATATCGCGTTCCTACTGCACTGAATCGATATCCTTTTACTTTTAACGAATATCCAAGACAAACTTCAGCAGAGGTAACTTTAGATATTGGGATATGTTCTTCCTTTTTAATTCCCCAATAATAATCAACAACACAAAATTCATTTTCTTTTATCTCCACATATGCTTTTTCCATATCTTTAAAATGAATTAACAAGGCTACTGTAAACAAAACAGGTATAATGATAACCATCATACCACCAACAAAACTTTTAGCATAATAGAAACAACAAAAAACACCTAATCCAAACATACTATATATTAAAACAGCACTTATCATTAATAGAATGTTTATAGTTTTACTGTTTTGACTCTTTGGTGTAGTATCGTGTGTGTTTAATTTCATGTTAACACCGCCTTTTATTTATTATATCATAACATATTTAAAAAGTAAATTCGTAACAGTATAAATTCCCACAAATCACAGATAATAACATTGTTATCAAAATAAACAAAGGAGTTTTTGTATATATGAAAGCAACTGGGATTGTGAGAAGAATCGACGATTTGGGAAGGGTTGTTATTCCGAAAGAGATTCGTCGCACTATGCGAATCCGTGAAGGAGACCCTTTACTGACAACATTGACAGTTTTCGACAGGTTTTGTTTTGGAGTACATAGTTTTGTAAAAAGAACAACAGCAGAGTGACAGTCACCCTGCTGTTTGTGTGTTATGGAAGTTTTATTGTGAGTTCTGTTTCTGTATAATCTTCACCGGTAATGTAGGTAATTATTACATTACCATCACTATCAAATTCACATCCAAGTGCAAAATCTGAAGCAACAGGCGAAACATTTTCAAGTTCGTATGTTTTGTAATATGCCGACTTATCAAATATGTTTTGAATTATAATAAAATGCTTGCCATCTTCATAATCAGCACTAACAACATATTTGCCTTGTGCACCTAAAACATAATAAAAAGTTTCAGAAACTTTACTATTCTCCACATCGCAATAAACCACCCAGTTAGTTGAAAGACCAGTTCCGGTTTGAGTGTTCAGTTCGTAAACACTAGCAGTTATCTGATTTATTCTAGGCTCTCGAACAACGTTTTCTTTTTTGAATAGCATATTATCATTCAAGTCGAAAAAAGAATACGAATATGTGTTGTCATCATTTTTTGATGAAGTGTATAGGTCTGTTATGTCTTTTTCCTCTATATCTGTAATATACAATGGTCCTATTTTCTTCATAGTCATTGTGCCAATTTCATTGCTTGGAATAATTTGATAGGTGTCTAATAGTTTATTGTTTTCTAATTCCATCAATATGTAATAATCAGAATTACTGTGAACGATGATTTTATCTTGATAATCATTAGAGATATAAAAAGTTGTAGTGTTTTTTGCATCCTCTTCTCCTGCCATTTTAAATACATAGCACATAAATATAACGAAACAAGCAAAAAATAAAATTTTTGTTGGATACTTAAGAACATCTTTTAAAAAGCTTTCTTCTTTTTTAGCTTTATTTTCTTGTTCTTTCTCTTTTTTTTCTAAATACATCTTCTTTTTTTGAGAATATGATAGTTTTCCTTTAACTGAAAAAACGGGAGCTAAATTATTACAAAGCAAAAAAGCCAAATACCCAACAGTTATTATTCCAAAGAGAATATTAAATCTTTTAAAAACACCAAACATTATCGCCATAAACATTGCGAATATAACGGTTGACATTATATTATTTTCACCTATACGGCTGTTACTTTCGAAAGGAGATGTAGTAATTGCATTAAGGAAAATATATGCAAAGTACAAAATAAGAAGTATTGTAAAGCAAGTTTCTATAACACTACCGAGACTTAAATCAATATATATTGACGGAATACCATAGTAGGTAATTTTACCTTTTTGATATTGAAAAGTAAACAAATATGCTAATCCTAAAAACAAAGAAATTACAATTCCATTTTCAAAAATAACATTAAAAATTTTTTTCACAAACTCACCACCATTATTTTATTATAACATATTTAATATCAAAAGTAAATTCACACAGTATAAATTCCCTTAAATCACAGATAATAGTATCGACATTTGAATTTGAAGGAGATTTTATATATGAAAGCCACTGGAATAGTTAGAAGAATAGACGATTTAGGTCGTGTTGTGATACCAAAAGAGATAAGAAGGACTCTCCACATCAGGGAGGGAGACCCCTTGGAGATTTACACCGCATCTGACGGAGAAGTTATTTTTAAAAAATATTCGCCAATCGGGGAATTGTCAGAATTTGCAGGACAATATACGGATGTGCTTCACAGGGCAACCAATTTGCCCGTAATAATTACTGACCGCGACCACGTGATTGCTGCGTCAGGTATGCCCAAAAAGGACGTTATGGATAAGCGCATCTCCATTGAATTGGAAGAACTTATGGAAAACCGTGAAAGCTATGTTGCATCCCCCGAAACAAAAGCACTTTACCCCTTAAACGACAAAGAAAAAGAGGCGGGAATAGCATTCCCAATTATTGGCGGAGGAGATGTTGCCGGCACGGTTATTCTGATGCTCAATACTGACGGTAGTATGCCCAACCAGACGGAAATTAAGCTTGTTTCTGTTGCGGCATCATTCTTGGGCAAACAAACAGAAGAATAAATTTAAAGGTATGTGATACCCCGTCAGTCACCTGACGGTGACAACTCCATTACTCGCTTGTTGGCTCAGACAGCGCTAATTCCGCATCCACCGGATGCTCGCGCCCTCAAGGATGGAGCATATGACTTTTCTTATATTGGCATAAAAAAGACCTGACAATTAAGTCAGGTCTTTTTTATTATGCAATTCTGATTAGTAAGAAATTTTGTATTCTGTGATAACCTGAATACCAACTTTTGCACCATTCATTGTAATAAGTGCAAGCTTTGCATCAAGGCCGAGAATACAAGGAGCATTAAGTTTGAGTTCAACAAGGTTACCTGTTGCCTTATCAATTGTAGCAACAGCAGTTACATTTTCGTAAGCAATGTTGATATTGCTAAGTTTAAGTCCCGGAACTGAACCGATAGCTCCTGTAATCTGACTTTCTTCAATAACACCTGCAATAGAACCAACACCATCACCATTTGTCTTTGGATTTGTTGCATTCTTTGCTACAACTGTGATTACATATGTATTGCCTTTTTCTTCACGAGTAATTTTCTGAACGCCGTTGAGTGTAAGAGCGTTTGCGTTTGGAAGTTTTTCTTTTTGCCAAGTTTCATTTTTTTCTTCAATTGATGCTTCATCCTTAGCCATAAAAAGACCCATAAGAGTAGATGCAGCACCTGAAAGTCCACCTGCTTCAACAATGCCCTTATAGTTAATAGCACCGTCTCTTACGCGGATAACTGACTTTGACTTTGTTCTTGCATTTGCAACTGCCTTCTTATACATATCAAGAATTTCCTGATTAGCATTTGTTGCACCTGCATTTGGTGTTTCTGCACCGCTGTTATCTGTTGTTGCATCGTCACCAGGAGTTGCATCATCACCGGGAGTAGCGTCATCACCGGGAACTACATCTTCACCCTGAACATTGTTATCATCGCCAATAACTGAATTATTGTCTGCACCGCCATTATTAGCAGGACCTGAAACAACAGTTGATTTACCAGCCATACCCATATAAGTGAAAGCGATTGATACTGCGCTGAATACGATTACCAATGAAAGCAAAACTGCAATTGTGCCCAAAAATACTTTTGAGAATTTCTTGCCTTTTTCACTGTTATTTTCTTGTTTTGCCTTGTATTCTTCAAGTGTCAATTGTTTTTTTGCCATTTTCTTTAACCCCTTTCAAAAAGTTAAACATTTACTACATAACTTTACAATAAAACCCGAAAAAAGTCAATATTAATATGAGTTTTATTTATATGTAATTTTTGTATTGTTTTAATTTTATATTTATGTTATAATATTTTCCATTAAAAAGAGAGGGTGACGGACTGTGGCCGCTAAAAAAAGGATGTCAAAAAACAAAATCAAAAAGAGAAACTTCAGTGTTTCAGTTGCAGTCACTTTTCTGATTGTTTTTGCTATAATTTTTGTGGGGATTATGATTGCTTCAAACGACAATGATAAAACTCCCGATTATAACAAAGTAGAAACTCAAAGCAATACCTCTGAAAAAACAGAAACAGAAAATTCGTCATTGAGTACCGAACCTGCTACTGAAGACGACAGTACAACAACTTCTCGTCCTGATGAAAGCACCACGGATGAAAAAACCACTGACGAGCCTACAACACAAAGACCTGTTGCAACCGGCTCGTTTTACGATAGTGTAAAATATCGTTCTCCCGATGCAGTGCCTGCTGATATTTTCAAGCACGGCAGAAATCTTATGCTTTTAAACAGGCAATATGAATTGCCCAAAAATTTCAAATGGGATTTAGTTTATTGGTCAAACGGAAACCCCGTAGATGCAATGTACCTGAATTGTGAAGAACACAATTCCGTAAAAGCAGTTGATAGAGCTGCATATCAACCCCTTAAAGATATGTTTGCCTCCGCCGCCGAGGCAGGTGTGCCGCTTCAACTCGTTTCTGCATACAGAAGCATATATCTTCAGGATAAGCTTTTCACACGTTCAGTCAATTCATATATGAGTCAAGGATATTCAGAGGCCGATGCAATTAACAAGGCAAATTATGCTCGAACATTTTCAGGCACAAGTGAGCATAATACAGGATTGGGTTTTGACATCCTGCAAAAAGGCAATTTCACATTAAGTGAATCCTTTGAAAAAACAGCACATTTCCAATGGCTTATGGAAAATGCAGAAAAATACGGTTTTATTTTACGTTATCAAAAAGACAAAGTAAATGTTACGGGAATTATGTATGAGCCGTGGCATTTCAGATATGTGGGTATTGAACACGCAAAAAAAATAAATGAATTAGGGTTATGTTTAGAGGAATATATTGATTATTTAGAGGCGTAAACAAATGGAAAATTTTAAAAGAAAAGCATTTAGTTATAAGGCTTTTGCAAAAATTTTTGGTCATCTGTTTTTGGTTATGGAACCAAAAATTTTCTACCACAAACTTCTTGAGAAACAAGGCCAGCAGGAAAAAGCTGATAAATTTGGCTTTGATGCAGTAAAAAAATGGGCAGGATTTGCAACACGAGCTGCAGGAATGAGAATTACAGTTGAGGGAATTGAAAAAATCCCAACTGATCGTCCTGTTCTTTTTACACCAAATCATCAGAGTTATGCTGATATACCACTTTTGCTGTATGTTTTAAGAGATTTTGATTTTGGTTTTCTTATGAGAATGCAGCTTAGCAAATTCTTTGCCATAGAGCAAATAAGCCACATTATTAAATGCGTTCCTATTAATCAGGAAAATGCAAGGGAAGGTATAAAAGCGCTTAATAAAACCGCTGAACAGATTAAAAATGGGCTTTCTATGGTAGTTTTTCCCGAGGGAAAACGAGGATTCAGCAACACACCTGATGAATTCAAAAACGGTGCTTTCAAAATTGTTCAAAAAACAGGTGTTACCATTGTTCCCATATATATACATAATGTATTTAAAGTGCTTGAAGGCAGTGGTGGTGTCATAACACCCACTGATGTTAAAGTTACTGTTCTTGACCCTATTGAAACTAGTAAAATGAATCGCGAACAAGTTAAAGAACTCAATGAAAGAGTATATAAAATCATTCTTGACGAATCAAAAAAATATGGCGATTAAACTTTTTATGCAGTCCGCAACAAAACGGACTGCATTTTTATTATTTTATTATATTGAATAACAGTATAAATTAATGTATAATATTGTTAATTATTCATATCAGGGAGGAAATGATTATGAAAAAAGGAATTGTCTATGATAATTCTAAAAAGGTTTTTCCTATAATCGTTATGATTATAGGGTTTATTCTTGCCATTGCATTAAATGTTTTGCGACTTAACCTTTTAGCTGTTGTTAATGTTGCATATATGTGCATTGTGGTAGCTCTTACAATTCTCGGTGTTTTATTTTTCAAGAAACTTTATCTTTGGAACTTTATCGGATACCTTGCATCAGCAATAGGAATTGTACTTTATTATGCAGTTTGGGGCGCAGATGCCGGTTTTGGTGCTTTTTCATCGGGCAAGGCCGGTTGGTCTTCAGTTGAAAATGCACTTATGTCAGGTGCTGACAATTACAATTTCTTTGTGCGTTTAGGCGGTAATATCTTACTCGCACTCCCCTGCATTATTGCTTTGTTCGCTCTTTTCTTTGTAGGCAAAAAGCAATTCGAAAAAAAGAGTTTACATTTTGCTGTTACAAGCCTTTTGAGTCTTTTACTTGCAGGAACATCAATTTTTTATGTGCTTACAATGAATCTTCGCTCACAGCCCAATGTTGACAGACTTTGGGAAGGTCACGACGACTACCTTGAGGGTATCGGCAAATCAACTGAAAGCAAACCAAACGTACTTTTCATTATGATGGATGACCTTGGTTGGGGTGACATTTCACTCAACGGTGCTATTTATGACACTCCAAACATTGACAGCATTGGTGAAGATGGTGTTAACTTTGATAATTACTATTCAAGTTACTCTGTTTGTTCACCTGCACGTTTCAGCCTTATGACAGGACGCTATCCGTTCAGAGGTTATGCAGATAATGTTATCTATCCTACAGTTGATACACTTTCACCATTTGCATCAACACGTATCTTCAATTCTATTGAAATGGGTAACAACTGCGACGGTATGTTAGGCGACGAAATCACAATCGCAGAGGTGTTCCAGCGTGCCGGATACAACACCGGTGCTTTTGGTAAATGGCATTTGGGTGACTATGGTGAATATCTTCCTACAAATCAAGGCTTTGACTATTTCTACGGAAGCCATCATGTTAATGATATGACACCATTCTACTATGTTGAGGAAGAAGCCGGTGAATACGAAATTGTTCACGGAACGGATGAATTCTTTAAAGATGGTAAAAAAGACCAAAGTCAGGCAAGTGAATGGATTCACAATTCAATCAACGATTGGATTACTGATAAAGTTACAAATTCTGACGAACCATTCTTTGCATATTATGCTACTCCTTGGCCACACGGCCCTGTATTCGCAGGTGATGATTTTGACGGCACAAGCGGTATGGGTACATATGTTGACTGTGTAACAGAGTTTGACTACTATCTTGGTGAACTCTTTAACACTCTTGAAGAATTGGGTGTTATGGATGACACAATCATTGTTTTCACAAGTGATAACGGTCCTGCACTTGAGGGTTCAACAGGTGAACTTCGTGGTGGTAAATATCTTGCTTATGAAGCAGGTCAAAAGGTTCCGTTTATGATTAAGTGGAACAACAACGGCGGACTTTGGGAATCAGGTACAACACGTGAACAAAGTGCTGTTCTTGCGGATATGTTCCCCACACTTATCGACCTTTGCGGAATTACAGATAAAAACGGAAATGAGAATTATCTCCCTAAAGACAGAACTATTGACGGTGTTTCAATACTTCCTGTTCTTACAGACGACAAGGCAATTCATACAGAAGAACATCCGATTCTCCACATGAAACGTGAAGACCTCAAGGCAATTCAATACACACTCAAGACAGAAGATGTTCTTGCCCGTGAGGAATATGCTGACTATAAATACCCTGTCCTTACAGAAAATGAATTTGTCACATTCAAGTATTTCCGCAAGATGCAGAATGATAACCCTGCATTCTTTGATAAAACAAGAAAGAACTGGTTATTTGTTCTTACTGACGATAAGGGAGAAAACTATAACCGTCAGAGCACTTATCCAACCATTGCAGAGGAACTTAACAAAAAGATGACCGCAGTTATGGATGATTTCAAGTCTAACCGTCGTGGCATCAACTACGAATATTACGAAAATCTTTAACTAAACAATAAGCCTGCCGGGGACAGCGCTTTCGGCAGGCTCTATTTTTCATAAGGAGTAAGATGCAATGCCACAACTTTCTATTATGATAAAACCTGCTTCCAGTCTTTGTAACATGCGTTGTGAATACTGCTTTTATCACAACGTAACTGAACTTCGTGAGATTTCATCCTTTGGTATTATGACTCCGGACACGGCTGATAATTTAATAGAAAAAGCATTGGCTTTTGCCAATGGTGAAAGCGTGGCTTTTGCTTTTCAGGGCGGAGAGCCTTTAATGGCAGGACTACCCTACTTCAAACACTTTGTGGAAAAAGTTAAATCTGCCAACAAACTTAACAGCCCGATTTATTTCAGCACACAGACAAATGGCACTCTCATAACTGATGAGTGGTGCGAGTTTTTTCACTATAATAATTTTCTTGTAGGGTTAAGCCTTGATGGTGATTTCAAGCACAACAAATTCCGTGTTGATGAAAAAAGAGAAAATGCTTTTTATAAAATACTTAATGCTGCTGAAAAGTTAAAAAAACACAGGGTTGAATTCAACATATTAACTGTTTTGACAGGTTACTGTGCAGATAATATTGATGACATATACAAATTTTTCAGAAACAAGGGTTTCAGGTATTTACAATTTATCCCCTGTCTTCGTCCGTTTGACGACAGCAGTGAAAGTGAACTTTATATGACACCAGAGCAATATGGTAATTTCCTTGTTAAATGCTTCAACTACTATGTTAAAGACTATGTGCGTGGTCAATACACAAGTGTTCGTTGGTTTGATAATATTGTCCATCTGTTTTTAGGGAACCCGACAGAGCAATGTGGGATGTGCGGACATTGTATGCATCAATTTGTTGCGGAAGGTAACGGAAACATTTACCCTTGTGACTTTTACTGTACTGACGAATGGTTGCTCGGCAACATCAATGATGAAAACGAGAATTTTGATACTCTCGCTCATTGTGATAAGGCTATTGAATTCTTGCGTGAAAGTCTTGCAGTACCCGAGAAGTGCAAGCAATGTAAATTCTATCCTGTATGTCGTGCCGGAGGTTGCAAACGCACACGTGCTGACAGAGATTACTGCGAAAGCTATAAAAAATTCTTCTCATCCTGTCTGCCACTTTTCCGTGCATTCATAAATGAGAAGAAATAAAACTCTATCTTTATACCAAACAGGTGGGAATTCAACCCACCTGTTTTTATTTCAACAATTTTCTTATATCAAAAAACTTCTTTGTTTCTTTTGCAACTACGCCTGACAGTGCAAAAAGTGCAATCATATTTGGAATTGCCATCAAGCCGTTAAATATATCAGCAATTGTCCATACTTCTGAAACTGTCATATATGGACCTATAAACACAGCTACAATGTAGAGATAACGGAAAATTTTGATTATTACTTTATTTCCGTTTGTAAGGTATTCAAGGCAGCGCTCGGAATAATAATCCCAACCAAGAATAGTGGTAAATGCAAAGAATACCAGACATAACATAAGAATGAATGAGGTAACACTTTCCGGCAAAAATGCTATTCCTTTACCAAAAGCATATGATGTTACCGCAACGCCCTCCAGACCTTCAACTTTCCACGCACCCGTAATTACAATTGAAAGACCTGTCATTGTGCAGATAACAATTGTATCAAGGAATGTCCCTGTCATTGTAACAAGACCTTGTCTTACAGGCTCTTTTGTTTTAGCTGCTGCAGCCGCAATAGGTGCAGAGCCAAGACCGGACTCGTTGGAGAAAATACCGCGAGCAACACCTTTTTGCATTGCAATAAACAATGTTCCCACAACACCACCTGTTACAGCAGATGGATTAAATGCTCCTGAAACAATCAGTTCTATCGCACTTGGCAATTTATCAAGGTTTGAGAAAATAAGAAGAAGTGCAAAAACAACATAGGTAATAGCCATAAAGGGAACAACAACAGTTGCGACACTTGAAATTCTTTTAATTCCTCCTATAAGCACAAGACCCACACACAAAGCAAGCACTATTGACGCTATAACAACTGCCCATGAGTATTCTCCAATAAATGGAATGTCAACTGTATTTTGTGATTGCGGATCAAAAAAACCTTTTATAGCAGAGGAAATACCATTAACCTGAGTAAAAGTGCCGATTCCCATAAGACCTGCACAAACACCAAAAAAAGCAAATGCCTTTGCAAGCCATTTCCATTTTTTACCCATACCTTTTTCAATATAATAGAATGGACCACCCAAGGTATGACCTTCCTTATCGGTCATACGGAATTTTACTGCAAGTAATCCTTCTGCATACTTTGTAGCCATACCAAAAAATGCGGCAACAAGCATCCAGAATAACGCACCGGGTCCACCTGCACAAATTGCTGTTGCAACCCCGACAATATTACCTGTGCCTATTGTTGCAGAAAGTGCTGTGCACAATGCTCCGAAAGAGGAAACATCTCCCTCTCCCCCTTCTTCCTCCTGAACCATCCATTTAAGAGCAAGAGGCAGACGGATAATCTGTAATAATTTTAATCTTACAGTAAGCAAAATTCCGCCCACCAGAATAAGTACCATTAATGGTACACCCCATATAAAATCATCAATTGCTACTAATAATTCACTAAAAGTCATATTCATTCTCCTAATAAAAAATAAAGGACTGAAGGCATAACACACTCAGTCCTGAAAATCTAAAAAACTTTCCGTCCTTTGACCTGAGAGATTAGCATTACGCTTTGCACCTTCGGTATCCGCACAACTGCGGAATTCTCCGGAATACCGTCCACAGACAGTCAGTTTTCACTTTCAATCTGCATCACACGGCTTATTAAATTGTGCATTTATTCTATTACAAATACCTGCCGTTGTCAATAGTATTTTACGACAAAATGTATGTGAGAGCCATAATAAGTGACTCATCTGCACCCTCACTTTTTAATAACATAATAAGTCCGAGTAATAAGGCTTTATCTGGCTCAGCAAAAAGGTTTTCAATAGGGTTTTCATTAGATTTTTGGGGTTCTGTTTTTGTTTTTTTTACAGAATTTTCATCTTTTTTTTGCTCATTTTTAAAGAAATCCTTAAAACTTGGATATGGATTATTCTCCGGAAAATTGGGTGGCATATTTGTAACTTTTGCAAAGAAATTGACATTACTATAATTAGAATTATTATGTTCTTTCACAGTTTGCAAATCCTTTTGTGCTGTTTTTACAACTTCATCCGAATTGCGTTTCATTTCGCGAACACGTTCCATTGCTTTTTGTTGCATATTCTGTAGTTCAGTATATGAATATCCGCTCATAATTAAAAAATCCCCCTGATTAACGGCAACACTTCCATAAGTTGTAAAAATCTTATGGCTTCATCGGCTTTTTGTTGTCTTTCATTGCTTAACATAGGTTTTAAGTCCTGAATAAGTCTTGTACGGTAATTTTCTTTATTCATTTGCCCCATCAGACTCATAATTTTTTTCATCATATCACTATCTATGGGCAAATTCGGAATTGTATCGGGAGTTGAAGCGGTTTTAGGAGTGTCTTTTTCATCCTTTTCCATTAATGACTGGGCAATGTTTTTAATCTTAGCCATATCCTCATCGCTGACCGATGAAAGCAAACTTTCAATATCAATCATTTTTATCCTCCGTGAATTTCTTTAAAAGTTCCTGTGCCTTAGGAGTGGAAAGCAGTTTTTCAAGTGCAGTTCTGTCACTCATAACCTCATGTAGCTTTTTACTTTGATTTGGTGTAAGATTTTTCATCAAATAATCCTGAGCTTCTTCTTTTGATTTTTTTGATTTGATAGAATTTATTATTTCATTAAAATTGTTGTTATTCATTGCAACCACCACCATAATATTATATAATAATATTATGAAAGCAAAGGATGTGATATGCTTGAGAATACTTGTTTTATCTGATTCACATGGTGATTACTTTTCTATGAAAAAAGCAATAGAGGCACAACCAACAGCCGAGGCAGTTGTATTTTTGGGTGACGGACATCTTGATTTTGAACGCGCAAAAACGCTTCTTGACGGAAAACGAATATACGCAGTTCAGGGGAATAATGATTTCCATTGTAATTATCCTAAAAACCAAATCATAACCGAAGGCGGTTTAAAAATTTACATTACCCACGGGCATTATGAATATGTTAAAAGCTCTTTAAGCAGAGTTATCTCCATTGCGAAAAGAAATAATTGCCAATTAGTACTTTACGGTCATAATCACAGACAACAGGAAGATTATTCTGATGGTATAAAAATGTTTTGCCCCGGTGCATTAAAAGATGATGAATATGGTGTTGTTGACATTGTAGAAAACGGATTTATCTGCATTGGAATCAAATTAAGATAATCTCATTAAGTAGTAAAAAAATTTTACCACACCGGTATCAATTTTGTACCACACCAGTATCAATTTTAAACATGACCGGTAAAAAAATTTTACTCAATAATAATATAATAATAAAAATAATAATAAATAATTATGAGTATTTAAGTAAAAAAATTTTACAACTTTTACAGTCCGCAAAGACGGACTGTGGATAATACGAAAATATTGACAAAGTTAAAAATCTCCCCTAAAATAAAATTAGGGGATAAATTTTTGACACAAAAAAACACCTTGGAAAAATCCAAGGTGTTAATTTATTGGTTTATTAAAGCCTTACCGCATTAGTCGGCGATGAGTTCGATGATGCACATTTCAGCAGCATCGCCTCTTCTTGGACCGGTCTTGATAACGCGTGTGTAACCACCATTTCTTTCAGCATACTTTGGTGCTACTTCTTCAATCAATTTCTTTGCAACAGACTCTTTTGTGATGTAAGAGTAAACCTGTCTCTTTGAATGAAGGCTGTTATCTTTAGCGATTGTAATCATTTTTTCAGCCATAGCCTTAACTTCTTTGGCTCTTGTTACAGTTGTTTCAATCTGACCGTTCTCAATAAGATATGTTACCATACCTCTGAGCATAGCCTTGCGGTGATCGCTTGTTCTGCCGAGTTTTCTTGTTCCTGGCATTCAAAATCACTCCTTTATTATTCGTCATCCTTACGCAATGTGAAGTTTAATGACTCAAGCTTTGCGATAACCTCTTCAAGAGATTTTCTACCAAGGTTTCTAACTCTCATCATATCTTCTTCTGTTCTGTTTGTCAAATCTTCAACAGTGTTGATGCCTGCACGTTTGAGGCAGTTGAAGGAACGAACTGAAAGGTCAAGTTCTTCAATAGTCATTTCAAGAATCTTACCCTTTGAGTCGTCATTCTTAACAATCATTGTCTCTGTTTCTCTTGCCTCATCTGAGAGGTCAACAAAGAGGTCGAGATGGTCTGTAAGGATTTTTGCGCCGAGAGAAACGGCCTCCTGCGCTGAAATTGTACCGTCTGTCCAAGCTTCAAGTGAAAGCTTGTCATAGTCAGTAATCTGACCAACACGGGTATTTTCAACCGTATAATTTACTTTTAATACGGGTGTATAAATTGAATCTATTGCGATTACGCCGATGATTGGCTGCATAAGCTGCTTGTTTCTTTCTGCTGAAACATAACCTCTGCCCTTATCGCATGTGAGTTCCATTTTAAGAGCTCCACCCTCTTCAAGGGTTGCGATTAAGTGTTCAGGATTAAGAATTTCAACGTCAGAATCAACCTGAATATCGCCGGCAGTAACTTCGCACTTGCCACTTGCATCGATATAAATTGTCTTTGGACCGTCACCGTGAATTTTAAGGATAACACCCTTTAAATTCAAAACGATTTCAGTTACATCCTCTTTCACACCGTCAATGGTTGAGAATTCATGAAGAACACCGTCAATTTTTACCGAAGTAATTGCATATCCGGGAAGTGATGACAAAAGTACGCGACGAAGGCTGTTACCAAGTGTTGTACCGTAGCCTCTCTCAAGTGGTTCAACTACAAACTTGCCATATGTTCCGTCTGCTGCTAAATCAAGTGCTTCAATGCTGGGCTTCTCAATTCCTATCATTCAAAACCCTCCTAACTGAGTACAGAAAAATATTTTCCGCTATTGTTATTATGAATTCAAGCCTATTATTTTGAATAGAACTCGACGATAAGATGCTCTTCAACAGGAACAGCGATTTCTTCTCTGTCAGGAAGCTTAGCAACCTTAGCTGAAAGTTCTTCTGCATTCTTATCAAGCCATGCTGGTACAGGACGTGATGCGTTAGCTTCAAGAACTTCCTTTACTTTAACGCTATCTTTGCTGTTGTCCTTGATTGACACAACATCGCCAACTTTGAGAAGGTATGAAGGAACATCTACCTTCTTACCATTTACACGGAAATGTGCGTGAATTACGAGCTGTCTTGCTTCTGCACGAGATGAAGCCCATCCAAGAAGATAAACAACGTTATCAAGACGGCTTTCGCAAATTCTTAAAAGGTTTTCACCTGCTACACCTTGACGCTTTTCAGCCATCAAGAAATATTTGTGGAATTGACCTTCCTGAATACCGTAGTAACGCTTAGCAGTCTGTTTTGCACGAAGCTGCAAGCCGTATTCAGAAACTTTTTTACGGTTCTGGCCGTGCTGACCAGGAGCGTATGAACGTCTCTCAAGAGCACATTTACCAGTATAGCAACGGTCGCCTTTAAGGAAAAGCTTCTTTCCTTCACGACGGCACTGTCTGCAAACTGCACCAGTATATCTTGCCATTTCTATTACACCTCCTGAAATTAGACACGTCTTCTCTTGGGAGGAAAGTCGGAGGCCAA
>JAZNIQ010000154.1:0-2350 GCA_045577555.1 Candidatus Fimenecus sp. | reverse complement strand
GGTAACAAGAAAACTGTTCTTTACGGACCTGCTTACAAGGGCATCCCGATTGCAGTTTCTGTTGCAGTTGCACTTGCGAAAAATGGCCTTGATGTTCCCTTCTTCTTCAATCGTAAAGAAGAAAAAGATCATGGTGAAGGTGGCGTTTTCGTTGGTTATAAGCCTCAGGAGGGTGAAGAAATCGTAATCGTTGAAGATGTTATCACAGCAGGTACTGCTATTCGTGAAAGTATGTCGATTCTTTCAGGCCTTGAGGGAACAAAAGTAGCCGCAACATTTGTCATGGTTGATCGTAAGGAAAAAGGCAAAACTGATAAATCTGCTATGGCTGAAGTTGGTGAAGAATACGGTTTCCCTGTTTATTCAGTAGTTGATGTTTATGATATTATTGAATATCTTGAAGAAGACGAAAAAAATCGTGAAAATGTTGATAGAATTAAAAAGTACCTTGAAACAAATGGTGCTAAAGAATAAGGAAGAAAATTATGAGAAGTCTTATTGATATTCAAGAGCTTACTGTTAATGAGATTTACGAACTCATTACGGTAGCTAATGATATTATTGATAATCCAGCAAAATATTCTGAAAAGTGTAAAGGGAAAATTTTAGCAACACTTTTTTTTGAACCGTCAACAAGAACCCGTTTAAGTTTTGAATCTGCAATGTTTAGTCTTGGCGGTAATGTACTTGGTTTTTCCGAAGCACAAAGTTCTTCATCTGCAAAAGGTGAGAGCGTAGCGGATACAATACGTACTGTTGGATATTATGCAGACATTATAGCAATGCGTCATCCGAAAGAGGGTGCACCTATGGTTGCGTCAATGAATACTGATATTCCTGTAATTAATGCTGGTGATGGAGGCCATAATCATCCAACACAGACACTTACAGATTTACTTACGATTCAGCGTGAAAAAGGTAGCTTTGATAATTTAACTATAGGTTTCTGTGGTGACCTTAAATTCGGAAGGACCGTTCATTCACTCATCGGTGCAATGTCACGATATAAGAATGTTAAGTTTGTTCTTATTTCACCGGATGAGCTTAAAGTACCTGAATATATTAAGCAAACTGAACTTAAGGCAAAAAATCTTGAATATATTGAAACTACATCTCTTGAAGAAGCAATGCCCGAACTTGATATTCTTTATATGACAAGAGTTCAGCGAGAAAGGTTTTTTAACGAGCAGGATTATATTCGTCTTAAAGATAGTTATATTCTTACTCCGCAAAAACTTGAAAATGCAAAAGATGATTTAACAATTATGCATCCACTTCCAAGAGTTAATGAAATTTCAGTAGCAGTTGATAAAGACCCTCGTGCTTGTTATTTCAGACAAGTTAATAATGGCAAGTTTATCAGAATGGCACTAATTATGAAATTATTGGGGGTTAAGTAATGATAATCGGACAAATTAAAGATGGAATTGTGCTTGACCATATTACTGCTGGTAATGGTATGATACTTTACAACCTTCTTGGTCTTGATAATCTAGATTGTCAAGTTGCACTTATTCAGAATGCTGAAAGTGTTAAAATGGGAAGAAAAGATATTATAAAAGTTGATAAGGTAATTGATATTAACTTTGATGCTTTAGGTTACGTTGACCCTGGCGTAACAGTTAATATAATCAAAGATGGTAAGCTTGCAAAAAGACAAAATATTGATATTCCTGAACGAATTGAAAATATAATTAAGTGTAAAAATCCAAGATGTATTACTACAGTAGAGCAGGAGTTACCAAATATCTTTGTTTTAAAGGATAAAGAAAACAGAGTTTACAGATGTCTTTATTGTGAGAGTAAAGCTGAATAAAAATATACAAAAAATTCAGTGATATTTTAATTTTTTTGTTATTTGATGTAATGTTTTTAATGGTTATTTAATTGACATAATTTTACAAAAAATATATAATATTTATGTGATTTTATAACCGTGTTACTGACGGAATTATGTGGAGCACCACAGAGGAGCACGGTGAGATTATATTTTGCCGACCGTCTGGGCAGTTCTACTTAAATATAATTGGTGTAGAACTGTCCTATTATATTTTTTTTTGGAGGTTTTCATGAAAAAAATTGGTATTGTTATGGGAAGCGATAGTGACCTTCCGATTATAAAAAAAGCAACTGCTGTTTTGGATGATTTGGAAATTCCATACACAGTAAATATTTATTCAGCGCATCGTACACCAGAACAGGCTCGTGATTTTTCACTTAATGCAAGAGAAAATGGCTATGGTGTACTTATTGCAGCAGCAGGTATGGCAGCACATCTTGCAGGTGCTGTTGCTGCAAACACAACATTACCTGTAATTGGTATTCCTTGCTCTTCACAGTATCTTGATGG
>JAZNIQ010000153.1:0-1704 GCA_045577555.1 Candidatus Fimenecus sp. | reverse complement strand
TGTTAAAACAAGTTTAAAGAAATTAGGAATTGATTCTTTAGGAAGACCTTTAAGTCCGAGTTTCTTTGCTTCAAAGTGAATCATCATAAAGATGCCTGTGAAATAAAGAACAGCAGGAAGAATTGCAGCAATAGCAATCTGTGCATATGGTAAACCGGTATATTCTGTCATAAGGAATGCAGCCGCACCCATGATAGGTGGCATAATCTGACCACCTGTTGAAGCAGCAGCCTCAACAGCAGCAGCAAATTCAGGCTTGTATCCGCAACGCTTCATTGTAGGAATTGTAACAGAACCACTACCAACTGTGTTTGCAACAGATGAGCCTGAGTACATTCCCTCCATTGCACTTGAAATAACAGCAACTTTAGCAGGGCCACCTGTCTGTTTACCTGCGATTGAGTTAGCAAGGTCAACAAAGAAAGCACCGATACCTGACTGTTCAAGGAAAGATGCAAAGATTATGAAAAGAACAATGAACGATGCACAAACATTAAGTGGAGTACCGGCAATACCTTCTGTTGTATAGAAAAGTTTATACACGATTATTCTCAGTGGGTTTCTGTTAACAACAAAAAATGCGTAAATGATGAATGCAGCTGAAACGCATACGATAGGTAAGCCTACAACTCGACGACAAGCTTCAAACAACAACAGAATACCGACAATTGCGATTGCAATATCAATTTCGTTGATTCTTGATGCTCTGTCAACGATTGCCTGACAGTTAATCGTATAATAGAAGAATGCGCCTGAACCTAATATTGCGAAAATCCAGTCATAAAACGGTACATGATTAGGTCTCTTTTTTTCTTTTTTGTGGCTTGGGAAGATAATAAATGCAAGGAAAACAATTATGCCTATAAATAACGACATTTTCTGTCTTTCTTCCATTGTTCCTGTCCAACCGTCCAACATAACATAAAGGGAGAAAAACACCATTGCAGCCTTTATTATCTTCTGGAAGATGCCTGTGAAGTGACGTGTGTTGGATTCTTTATCGAAATCCGCCATAATCTTGTCAACGTCTATAACTTCTTCGTCAGCTTCCATTGTAATGGGTTTTGTGTTTATATCTGACATTAACTACAACAATCCTTTCGTCAGAATTTCAAGTGGTGTGGCAATTTCAAAAACAACCTTTGCATTTCTTCCGCAAAGGTCACGAAGGCTGATTTCCTTGCCATCAATAGTGAGTATGTGGTCAGAAACCGTACCCACAATATATCTTAACGGGTCATAAGTGAAGTCAAAACCCGTAATGACCATATTTCCTTCATCGTCATAGGTCATAGTCTGTCCCTCATCAAGAGCAGTCTGAACACCTGCACCAAAGGAGCGATAAGTGGTGGAATAAGCTCTGATTTGCTCATTCTCTATGATATATGTATCTTTTACAGGAGTCTGGTTAACTGAATGGATAAATTCCACTGAAAACATAAGTCCTTCTTCCGCTTTCTGCGTTATATATCTTGCATTTGTATCCGAAACATACATAACAAGATAGGGGGTGGATATAAGACTTATTAAAACAGCAGCCGCTGTAATGATTGTCATTAAAACGGCTGCTATAATTAACCTTTTTTTTGAAAAATTCAAGGTTTTATGGCTCATTATTTAATAGCGCCAACTTCTTTGTAGTACTTATCTGCACCTGGATGGAATGGAACAGAAATGCTTGAAACAGCGTATTCAAGGCTCATT
>JAZNIQ010000152.1:0-3174 GCA_045577555.1 Candidatus Fimenecus sp. | reverse complement strand
ATCGACAGTTGCACGATATTCCTCGTCAACATAGATATGAATCTTGTTGGATTTACCTTCTTTAACAGTAAGCTTCATTATTCGTCGTCATCCACTGCTATATCAAGAGTTGCTCTTGCCGCTGCTCTTGTTGTTGGAATTTTTACAATTTCAGGTTGTTCGATTGGTGCAGATGTTTTCTTTGCACTTGTAAGTTCCTGCATTTTTTCACGAATTTGTTTTTCAATGTCATTTGCAAGTACTTCATCCTGTTTGAAGAGAAGTTTTACATTTTCTCTACCCTGTCCAAGACGCTGTTCACCATAATAGAACCAAGCACCGCTCTTTTTAAGAATGTCAAATTTAACACCAAGGTCAACGATTTCGCCGATTTTTGAGATACCTTCGCCATACATAATGTCGAATTCTGCCTCTTTGAATGGAGGAGCAACTTTATTCTTAACAATCTTTGCACGAGTACGTGAACCGATAAACTCATTACCCTGACCTTTAAGCTGTTCAACGCGACGAACATCAATACGCATTGTTGTATAGAATTTGAGTGCACGACCACCTGTTGTAACCTCAGGATTACCATAAACAACACCAACTTTTTCACGAAGCTGGTTTATGAAAATTACAACTGTGTTTGACTTATTGATAACACCTGTGAGTTTACGGAGAGCCTGTGACATAAGACGAGCGTGAAGACCAACATGGCTATCACCCATATCACCCTCAATTTCTGCACGTGGAACAAGTGCTGCAACGGAGTCAACAATAATAACATCAAGAGCACCTGAACGGGCAAGAGCCTCAGCAATTTCAAGAGCCTGTTCACCATTATCAGGTTGTGAAACAAGGAGTGAATTAACATCAACACCTAAATTTTGTGCATATTCAGGGTCAAGGGCATGTTCAGCATCGATAAATGCAGCCTCACCGCCTAATTTTTGTGCCTCAGCAACAACCTGCAAAGCAAGAGTTGTTTTACCTGAAGATTCAGGTCCGTAAATCTCAACAATTCTGCCACGAGGAAGTCCACCGATACCGGTTGCGTGGTCAAGAGAAATTGAACCTGTTGAAATAGCCTCAACATTAAGTGAACTGTTTTCGCCAAGACGCATAACAGCACCCTTACCATAATTTTTTTCTATTTGCAATAATGCAGTTTCAAGAGCTTTCTTTTTATCAGCCATTTTTATTACCTCGCTATCGCACAAATGTTCGTTTGAATGTATTATATATTATTTTATTATAAAATGCAAGTATTTTTCTGTAATTTATTTAAAATATTTTAAAAAAAAGACTTGCAAATTGATAAAGTTTCTGTTACAATGTCTCTTGTTGTAATTTGATTATTTATCCCCGTGATATAAGGAGGTGCCTTTAAAATGGCAAAATGCGAATATTGTGGTAAAGACGTTGCTTTCGGCATCAAGGTTTCTCACTCACACAGACGTTCAAACAGAACTTGGAAACCAAACGTTAGAAGAGTTAAAGCAGTTGTAAACGGCTCTCCTAAGAGAGTTTATGCTTGCACTCGTTGCCTTCGTTCAGGTAAGGTTGAAAGAGCAGTTTAATTCAAAAGCTAATTCATGAAAATTAACGGACATCATCTGATGTCCGTTTTTTCTTTGTGTCTATATATTTAATAGCAACGGCGGAAGCGAGCCCCCACCTTATATAATCGTCAAATGTCAAACACAGAAGAACCATCCCCTGTGCACTTTATTATCAAAACTCTATAATATTATAGTCTCTACAATAATTTGTATTTTTGACAACGATGTATGCTTTTTCCTTCAAGGTTCTACAATAATAATTATTTAACCACTTTATAAAACCATCAGTTTCTGCAACCGAGCATTTTTTCCCATTTATAATTGTCCAATAATCGCCATCATCTGTATTAGGAACCCAATCCAAAAACTCTTGGCCTATTTCTTCAATTTTATATGCAATTTCATCAGGTATAGCAATGATATCTGCATCTTCAAAAACATTATCAAAAACAATATTAACTTTTGTCATGATATACTCCTCATATTATGGGTATGTGTTCATTGAATATTTAGAATGCACAGGGGACGGTTCCTTATGTTACTCTAATTGTTCTATACTCCAACTATTCCATAACTGTTCGTCTTCAGGCACTTCTACAACAGTATAATTCTCACATAACATGGTCAAATATTTTATATAGAAAACTCTCTTTCTATATTGTTCTATGCCATTGATTAACGAACTTTGAACATATTGTGTACCAAGATTTATTCCTTTATCACTTATCAAACTTTGGTCAAACATAATGTCTTGTGATAATGATTCTTCCCATTCAATTTGTGTTTTTTCAAAATTCTCTATTTGTTCTTTTGATAAATATAAATTAATATTTGAAACTGAATAATTCATTTCATCTATCCACAATTCAATATATTTAGACAACAAAACTTGATACTCTCTTGTGCCAGAAGAATAAAGAGTATTTAGTTCTGTATTTAGATTAAAATCAATGGGATTTTGTAACATTTCTTTATCAAAATCACTATCAAACGAATTTGAATTAAACGTTTCATATTTAGAAAATGTTTTAACAGGAAAAAATGCATATGAACTATTCTCGTTTGCAGAACAAAAAGCATCGTTATTTTCGATACTGCTTTTTAACAATTCATTTGAACAAGAACAAAAAACTAAACAGAAAACACATGTTATTAAAATAATTATATGTTTTTTCATTGGATTACCTCTTTAATGGTTTCGGAATGCACAGGGGACGGTTCCTTGTGTTCGTCCCAATGTGATTATTCTCTGACCTTAATTAAAATATATCATTTCAAGGTTAGTTTGTCAACAAGGCGGGGTCTTGACCCCGCCCTACCATAAGATATTAAAGCATTTTATACATTTTGCCTTTATTTGCATCCGTGTTCGCCACAGGTGTGAGTGCCATCGCCGTGTTCATGGTCGTGGTGGTCACATCTTGCATCAGGGTTATAGTCGAGTTTACCAACAAGGAATGAGATTACTGCTTTATTGCAATCCCCTTTTACTCCACCATACCATTTAATACCTGCTTCATTAAGTGCATTCTGTGCACCGCCACCAATACCGCCACAGATAAGCACATCAACGTTATTTTCCTTTAAAAAACCTGCCAATGCACCGTGACCGCTACCGTTTGTGTTTACC
>JAZNIQ010000151.1:0-4650 GCA_045577555.1 Candidatus Fimenecus sp. | reverse complement strand
ATCAATAATCTGTTGAACTCTGTGAATATTTGAAGCAAATGTTGCAACTATAAGACGTTTGCCATCTGCTTTTTGGAACAATCTTGCAAAAGATTCACCAACTGTACGCTCACTTGCAGTATATCCCGGACGCTGTGCATTTGTTGAGTCAGAAAGAAGACAAAGAACGCCTTTTTCACCAAGTTTTGCAATTCTTGCAAGATCGATTACATCTCCGTCAATTGGAGTTGTATCAATCTTAAAGTCACCTGTTTGCAATATAAGACCTGCAGGTGAATTTATTGCAAGTGCCAAAGCGTCAGGAATTGAGTGATTTACGTGAATTGCCTCAACTTCAAAGCAACCTAACTGCACTTTATCCTTTGGTTTGATTACATTAAGTTTTACTTTTTCAAGTATTTTATGTTCTTTTAACTTACCTTCAATAAGACCAATTGTAAGTTTGGTACCATAAACGGGAATGTTTACTCTCTGAAGCAAATATGCAAGACCACCAATATGGTCTTCGTGACCGTGGGTTATAAAAATGCCTTTGATTTTATTTATATTTTGTTCCACATAAGTAAAATCCGGAATAACAAGGTCCACACCCAACATATCGGGTTCAGGAAAAGCAAGACCACAGTCAACAAGAATCATATCATTTTCGCATTCATAAAGCGTCATATTCTTGCCAACTTCATTCAATCCGCCCAAAAATGCAATTTTAACATTTACATCAGGACGTTTTGGAGTATTATTCTTTTTGATATTTTTTTCTTTTATCGGTTTGTTTTGATTAATCTTTTTTGACTGTTTTTTATTTATAATACCTTTTTTACCAGGCTTATTTTTATTTGAGTTTTTTATTTTTTTATCAACTTGCTGTGATGTTTTTTCACTTTTTTGTTTCGGCATATTTTCCTCCTTTGTAAAAATCAAACTATTAAAATTATATGTATTCTACTTATGGTAAATTTCAATTTATGCAAAATGCGTACAATTACCCATACTATCTCAATATAGTTGTTTTTATATATTACTATTTTTTCAATTTATTGTCAAGAAAAACACCTATTATAAAAATTGTATTGTTAAAGTCTGAAAATCGTGATAAAATTAGTTTTGTATTAAATTTATCTTTTTATTCACAGAGGTTTTTATGGAGAATTTAAGTTATGTAGAAATGTTCACAGACGGTGCTTGTTCGGGAAACCCCGGTCCTGGTGGATGGGGTACAATTTTACGCTATAACGGAATTGAAAAAGAACTTTCAGGCGGCGAAGCAGAAACTACAAATAACCGAATGGAACTTTTGGCTGTAATCAATGGTCTTGAAGCCTTAAAAAGAAAGTGCAAAGTTAAAATATATTCTGATTCTTCATATGTTGTAAATGGCATAACCAAGGGTTGGGCGGAAAGCTGGAAGGCAAACAACTGGAGAAAAGCAGATAAAAAACCTGCTCTTAACTCCGATTTGTGGGATAAGCTTTTAACTTTATTATCCCAACACGAATATGAATTTGTATGGGTTAAAGGACACGCAGGACATCATGAAAACGAAAGATGCGATAAACTTGCAGTTGCATATTCACAAAAGTTTAAATAATTATGTCATTTTTAAAATTTGTAGTTGATTATTGACATTTTTTGTGATATATTTTAATTTGTATATTTAGATATATATGTACTAAACGAAAAGGCGTGATTGAAAAGTGGAAAACACAAATGTAACCACAACCGTTGCTGAAGAAGTTAGCGGAGAAGCAATCCAGCAGGAAGTTGAAACTACTTCTGTTTCTAACAGAAGGTATCTTCGTCCTAAAGAAATTGCCGCTTACCTCCTCACATCATTCGGACAAAAAAACTTGAGCCAGTATGTAAATGCATTCCGTCAGTTCTTTGCTATCAGTTTCCTTGGTATGTCAGGTAGTACATACGGTATAATTATGTTTATTGAGTCAATTTATGATGCTGTTGATGACTCAATTTCAGGTCTTATTATTGACCGTACAAGAACACGTTGGGGTCGTCTTCGTCCATGGCTTGTCATTCCTACCCCATTCTGGGCAGTAGCTATGATAATGCTCTTTACAACTCCGTCATTCCTTGTTCATGAATGGCAGAAAGTAATTTGGACTGTTATCGCAATTTTTGTTTATAACCTTGGTATGTCATACTTCGGTGCATGGACAATTATGCTTTATAACATTACACCAAACAACAACGAGCGTGATAATCTTATTGCCACATCCAAGTTTGCTGACCTTTTTGGTGTATTCCTTCCATCCATTGCTTCATTTGCTGTTGGTATTCTTCCAAAAGCAACATCAGGTTGGGCAAAACCGATTGGCATGCAGGACATCTACACAGGCTTTGCAGTTATAATTACAGTAATTGCCGCATTTACAGCTTTCTTCGGATTCTCTGCAATGCGTGAAAGAGTTCCGCTTGCATCCCGTGAACAGATGCAAGAAGTTGGTGTTATTGAATCATTTAAGAATGTTTTCAAGAACAGACCAATGTTTATACTTGTTCTCTCAGGTTTCTTTGCCGGCTTCAAGTCAGTTGGTGTTGCAAGTGAGAGTTTCTACTGGATGCACAACTCAAAGAATGTTGCTCACGGTTCAATCGCAGGTCTTTTCACAGGTATTCCTAACTATATTATGGTTCCATTGGCTCCTAAACTCATTCGTAAGTTTGGCGCTAAAAAAGTTGCTGTTGTATCTGGTATCTTTGCAGGTTTTGCTTATGCAGGCACATTCCTTATCGGCATTCTCGGTAATGATGGTGAAGGTTTTCTTGTTAATTGGGAAGGACAAAACGCTGTAATTAACCTTGCTGTCCTTACTCTTTGCCTTACAATATGTGGTCTTCCTAATCAGCTTTTAAATGTTGCAGGTGCTGTTCTCCAGGGTGATGTTTATGACTATAGCGAGTGGAAAACAGGCATAAGAAACGAAGCTCTTGTTCAAACGGTTCAGAACTACTTCGGTAAAGCTGCAAATTCAATTACACAGCTCCTTTCAGGCGTTGTTATTTCAGCTGTTGGTTATGTTGCTCGTAAAGACGAATTCGGTAATATTGTTCCTGAATCAAACCACAAAACACTTCTTGGTTTCTGGGCAGTTTTTTGTTTATTACCAGCTATTGCTCGTTTCCTTTACGGTGTTACTCTTATGTTCTTTAATGTTGACGGTAAAGTTAAAGAGCAAATGCTTGCAGACCTTGAAGTAAGACGTCGCGAAAGACTTGATTCTCTTAGCCTCAATGAAGAAGATGAAGAAATTGTTGAAATGAATATAAACACTCATATGGGCACAGAATTTCCACAAGAAAAAGCTGATGAATAAATTTTCAATCACATAATATATAAAATAACCCCAACTCTAATCTGAGTTGGGGTTTTAATATTAATTATCTTAAGCATTAAAATAAACTTCAAGTGAGTTAAGTATTGCTTTCACAAATTATGAACCGGCAACGGAATTATTTCCGCCACCAATGAATAACTTTTCTTATTCTGCATCATTTGTCGCAATAATATCTACACCTGTATCAAGAATGTTTTCAATAACAACATCACCGATTTTCACAGGTGCTTTAATTGAAGCTTTATTAATAACCTTCATACAATCCATCATCATACCCTTTGGAATTGGGTTTGCACTCTTTACAGGTACAACATAAGATTTGCCACCTTCAACCTTAACAGTTGTTGTAAGCATTCTTGTGGGATTTGTAACCTCTGTACGAGCATAAGCATCACCACGTTTACAGGTATTACCTGTAACAGTTTCAACATTACCATTAGCATCAAATGTAACAGTAATTGGGCATCCTAAAGGACAAGCAACACATACAAGTTCTCTGTTTTCCATTATACTACGCCTCCACTCTTACATTGATTACTGCTTCAGCAGGAAGTTCTGCAATTACAGACTGCTTAAGAGTAACATATTCCATTTCACCTGGACAAAGTTTAATCTTTTTCTTTGAAAGAATTTCTTTGCCGTCACATTCAACAACAATTTTTGCATTATTGTAAACTGCACCTACACGGAAGTAAAGTTTCACATCTGCATCAGTTTTGCGGTTAATTCTTTGCGGAACAATATAACGAACACCATTGATACCCTGAGTATAAACACATTCGCTTGTTACCTTTTCACCCTTGATAAACTTTGCTGCACCAAGACCTGCAATCTGACTTTCTTCTGTAACATAGTCAACAAGGTCATGAACCTGTAAAACATTGCCGCAAGCGAACACACCTGCATGTTCAGTTTCTCGGTATTCATCAACTCTTGGTCCGTTAGTAATTCTGTCAAGTTCTAATCCTGAATTCTTTGAAAGTTCGTTTTCAGGGATAAGGCCAACTGAAAGCATAAGTGTATCACAAGAAACATATTCTTCTGTTCCCGCAATTGGCTGAAGTTTATCGTCAACTTTTGCGATTGTAACACCCTCAAGTCTGTCCTTACCATGAGTTGCAACAACTGTACAACTGAGTTTAAGCGGAATTCCGAAGTCATCAAGACACTGAACAATATTTCGTGTCAAACCGCCTGAATATGGCATAAGTTCGCAAACCATCTTAACCTTTGCACCCTCAAGAGTCATACGACGTGCCATAATAAGGCCAATATCGCCTGAGCCAAGAATAACAAC
>JAZNIQ010000150.1:0-6362 GCA_045577555.1 Candidatus Fimenecus sp. | reverse complement strand
GTTGTATTATCAAGGTCAAATATGCCTATAATTTCTTTTTCTTTTATAAGCAACTCTGTTCCTATATTCAAATACATTAATCCACCGCTTTTCCTTTTTCTATTTTTATTACTTTTCCTGCATGAAGTCTTGAAATCGTTTCTTTTTCGCAGCAAGTAATAAAAACTTGTTTTCCTGTCATTTTATTTAAAATGTAATTTTGTCTTGTCGCATCAAGCTCACTCATTACATCATCTAATAAAATTATTGGATGTTCACCCTTTAAGTCTTTTATTATTTCTGCTTCACCAAGTTTTAAACTAAGAGAAGCACTTCTTTGTTGTCCTTGTGAACCAAATTTTCTTGCCGATATTTTATTTATTAAAATTTCAATATCATCACGATGTGGTCCTGTTGTTGTATTTTTTAAATACAAGTCATTTGGACGATGTTTTTTCATGCTTTCAAAATAAATTTGTGCAATATCTTGTTTTTCTTCACTTTCATAATGAACATTGCTTAGATATTTAATTGAAAACTCTTCTTTTTCACCGGAAATACCTCTATATATTTCTGTTGATTTTTTTTGAAGGTTTTTTATATATTCAATTCTGTCAAATATAATATCTGCTCCTGCAAGTGCTATTTTTTCGTCCCATATATCAAGAGTATCTAATAGTGACGGATTTTCTACAGCATTTTTAAGTAATGCATTTTTTTGCTGAATAAGATGATTAAAATACATAAGCTTTTTTGCATACATATTATCAATTTGACTTATTGCTGTATCTATAAATTTTCTTCTGTTTACAGGTCCATCTTTAATAAGTGATAAATGTATAGGAGAAAAAACTACACTGTAATACTTACCTATTAATTCTCGCGGTGAAGAAAGGTTTATTCCATTTAAATTTGCAGTTCTCTTTTTTTCAATAAAAACTGACGCAGTATTTTCTCTTATTTTCGTATCATATTTTATTGATATTTTTGAATTATCTTCATTAAATTGAACAAGTTCATTATCTTTAGAATTTCTAAAACTTTTACATCCCGTAAAAAGCCAAATTGCTTCTAAAAGATTTGTCTTTCCCTGACCATTTTGCCCATATATAACATTTATTTCTTCATGAGGAAAAATTTCCATAAAATCAATATTACGAAAGTTTTCTATTTTTATCTCATTTATTCGCATCAGATAACCTCATAAATAACTGAATCAAATTCTACTTTATCACCAGAACGAATCTTTTTACCCCTTGCAGAGCAAATTTCTCCATTTACTTTAACTTCATTTTCCTGAATAACAATTTTTGCGTGACCACCTGTCATTACAGCATTACAAAGTTTTAAAAGTGAATCTAATCTTATAAAATCACTGTTTATCTCTATTTTTTTTTCTTTTTTCTTTATATGTGCAGAAATTTTTTTCATTATTAGTTCATCCTTACAGGAAGTACCATAAATAAGAAGCTTCTTTCATAAATAAGTGAGCTGTCATCATCAGGTACAATAATAATAGGTGAAACAGAACCATTAAGACGAAGTGTAATTTCATCTGTATCACATACTTTAAGTGCATCAAGAAGATATTTGTTATTAAATCCTATTTCCACTCTTTCACCCTGAATATCTGCTAAAATTCTATCGTTTGCAGTACCTAATGCAGTAGTACTTGAAATTCTTATTGATTCTGAATCAAAAATACATCTAATATAACTTTTTATTCTTTCAGTAATAATAAGAGAAGTTCTTTCAATACTGCTTATAATTTTTCTAGTATTTACTTTTACTTCTGTTTTCGCAGTAGTTGGAATTGCACTCTTATAACTTAAAAATTCACCTTCAAGAAGTCGAGAAACAATTACATATTTACCACATTCAAACATAATATGACGTGATGCAACTACCATTGAAACTGTTTCATCACCATCACCTGCAAGTTTAATAATTTCATTAAGTGTCTTTTTAGGAATAATAAAATTCTTTTCTTCACCCTCATAATCAATTTTTTCATTTCTGATTGCAAGTTTATAACCATCAACTGCTACAAGACGAATATTTCCTGAAGAAATTTCAAATCTTACACCTGTATGTACAATTTTTGCACCATTATCAGCTGTTGCAAAAATTGTCTTTTTAATCATATCTTTAATAATTTCACCTTTAACAACTATCGGGAAACCACCTGAAACAGTAGGTAATTCAGGATATTCTTCTTCTGAAAAACCTGTAATTGAAAATTCAGAATCTCCACTCTTAATTTTACATATAAGTCTTTCATCACATTCTATAGTAACAATTTCATCAGGAACGTTTCTTAAAATATCACATATTATTTTTGCATTTAAAATAATGCTGCCTGTTTGCTCAACTTTTCCTGTAACAGAAGTAATAATTCCCATTTCAAGGTCATAGCCTGTAAGCATAATTCTGTCATTTTCTGCTTTTATTAAAATTCCCTCAATTGTAGGTAAATTTGTTGACTTGGATGATGTTGCTCTTTGAACATTCAAACAAGCTTCACATAAAATTTGTGAAGAACATGTAAATTTCATAATCATTCTCCTTTTTTGAGATAATAAAAATATAAAGTATAGTATTAGTAGTAGAGGCAGTTCAAATTGTTGAAAACCTCGTAAATGTATGTAAAATAAAGGAAATATTGATGTTTTTTTGTTTATGAAAACTTTTTGATTAGTTGTTTAAATCAAAGATAAGAATTAACTTGTTTAAAAATCAAATGTTTAAAACTCAAAAACTGTCGAAAACTTAGTCATTAATATTCTTAATAATATCATTTATTAAAGATTTATATTTTGAATCTGATGACATTTTTTGTTGAACATTTTTAAGTGCACTGTTAACAGTTGAATGGTTTCTTCCAAATACTTTACCAACTTCATCCTGAGAAAGATTTGTAATTTCTCTTATAATATACATAGCGGCTTGACGAGCACTATTGATATTGGCATCTCTTTTTTCACTTTTTATCTGTTCAGGAGTAACTCCAAAAGTGAAAGAAACTTTTTCAAGGATGTTTTCTATAACAACTCCAACAGGTTGACTTGTAATAAGAATATCTTTAAGAATATCTTTTGCGATTTCAACAGTTGGAATGACGTTATTAAATGAACAATAAGCATAAATATTCTTAACAGCACTGCCCATCTGACGAACATTACTTTTAATGTTTTCAGCGATAAAACTGCAAACATCATCAGGAAGTTCAAATCGAAGAAGATTTGCTTTATCTTTTATAATTGCAACTCTTGTTTCAAAATCAGGTGGTTGAATGTCACAAAGTAATCCGCTTTCAAATCTTGTTTTTAATCTATCTTCAATTTTAGGAATAGCACTTGGTGGTTTATCAGAAGTAAGAACAATTTGTTTTCCGGCTTTAATGAGAGTATCAAAAGTATGAAAAACTTCTTCTTCTGTTTGGTTTTTTCCTGCAATAAACTGAATATCGTCAACAAGTAAAGCATCACATGTTCTGTATTTATTGTGAAAGTCATAAGTTGTTTTTGTTTGTAATGCAAAAAACAATTCATTTGTTAGATTTTCACTTGTTGTGTAAACAATATTTGCATCAGGATTATTAGATTTTAATTTTTCTATTATTGCATTTAAAAGATGAGTTTTTCCAAGACCTGAATTACCATAAATAAAAAGAGGATTAAAAACAGAGCCTGGAGTTTCTGCAACTCTTAAAGATGCTGTATAAGCAAATTTATTTGAAGGTCCTACAACAAAATTATTAAAAGTTAATTTAGAATTTTCAAGACTTGAATAACTTGAATCTAAATTATTACTTTTTTCTTCTGCAGATTTATCTTTTGGAACATTTTCAAAAGGGATAAGCTCTATTTCAACATTAAATCCCATAACATTGAAAAATGCTTCTTCAATTAAATTTCTGTATTTTGTCATTATCAGGTCAATTTTAAACCCGGGAGCTGCGATAATAACTCGTTCAGCTTCAATTTTTATGAGTTTAAGTGGTTCAATCCACATATTGAAAGCTATGGTATTCATATTTTCCCGACAAAAATTTAAGACAGCGTCCCAAAATTCAGAATATGAATTCATTAAAACAAATCCTTTCTAAAAATATAGTGTTAAAAGTAAAAAGTGCTTTATTTTCAATAAAAATGGCTTTATTTTGCCTTTTACCTGTTTATAGGTGTAGTAACTCATTTTTACAGATAATTAATTTTAGCACACTTTTTGAAAGAATTCAATGGAAAAAGTAATAAATATACTATTATATATATTATATAAATAGTGCAAAATTAAGAAAAAATAGAAATGTAAAAAATAAAAATAAAATATTTTAATGTAACTTAGTGTAATAAAACACAAGATATTGATGATAAAGATAATAAAAAAGAAAAAAAGCAAAAGATATTGAAAAAAATAGACAATATTTTTTTAGTTGACAAGTTGACAAAATTTTTATATAATGACTACTCGCAGATATTTTTAGAATGTGTGACTAAATTATGAAACGGAGGAGTAATAATGAAGAGAACTTATCAGCCAAAAAAGCGTCATCGTAAGATGGAACATGGCTTCCGTAAGAGAATGTCTGACAGAAACGGCAGAAAGGTACTTGCTCGCAGAAGAGCTAAGGGCAGAAAGCAGTTGACATATTAATTTGTCAGTTGGGTAAAAAAATTGAAAAAAACAGTAACAATTAAAAGTAACTGTGATTTCCGTAGACTATACGGCAAAGGCAAAGTATTTAAGGCTCCTGCACTGGTTTCTTATATTATGAAAAACCGTGCGGGAATTTGTCGTGTAGGAATAACTTCATCAAAAAAGATAGGGAATGCTGTTGAAAGAAATCGTTCAAGACGAGTTATAAGAGCAGCATATCAATCAATAGAAAATAAAATCACAGGAAGTTATGACATTGTTTTTGTAGCGCGGTCAAAAACGAAATATGTAAAAAGTACTTATTTAACATCAATAATGATGAATCAATTAATAGAGGCAGGAGTTATAGATGAAAAATCTGATTATAATAATAATTAGGTTTTATCAAAAAAAAATATCTCCTCTTTTTGGTCCGCGATGTCGCTATTACCCTACTTGCTCACAATATGCTGTTGAATCAGTTGAAAGATTTGGAGTTATAAAAGGTTCCTTTCTTGCATTATTAAGACTTTTACGGTGTAACCCATTATTTCCGGGTGGTTATGACCCTGTTCCGGAAAAAAAAGAAAAAAGAAAAAAAGACTAAAGTGGTCCCTAAATTTTGGAGGACAAAATGGATTTTATCAGAGAAATTTTTTCAATCCCATTTGGTTACCTCATAGGATTTTTCTATGATATTAGCGGTAACTATCTTTTATCCTTGTTGCTAATGACGATTTGCGTCAAGCTTGTTTTACTTCCGTCCTCGATAAAGCAACAAAAAGGCATGGCAAAAACACAGAGAATGCAGCCAAAAATTAAAAGAATAAGAGAAAAGTATGCAAATAACCAGCAAAAAATGAATGAAGCAATGCAAGAACTTTATTCACGTGAAGGTTATTCATCAATGACAGGCGGTTGCCTTCCTATGCTTATTCAGCTTCCCATTATGATGGGTGTTTACTTTGTAAACTACAAGGTACTTGACTATGTTCTTCATATCGGAGATGCAGACCTTGAACTTATAAAAAATGCGGTTCGTGCATTACCTGAAGAGGTAATCGGAAAAGTAACAAATATTGAATATCAGATTGAGTTGCTTGCATTACAACATATGGATAAACTTGATTTATCAGGTGTTTCTGCAGAAGCAATTAAATCAATGGAAACATTTATGGAAGAATTTACATTTTTTGGTGTAAATCTTTCTCAGACACCTGATATAAATATGGGAGCTACTCTTTTGTGGCTTGTTCCGATTCTTACAGGTGTTACGTCTCTTGCAATGGGTATTTACACATTTATCAGACAAAAAAAGACAAATCCTGAAATGGCTAAAAATCCATCAATGGGATGTATGTCACTTATGACACCTGCAATGAGTGTTTATTTCTCATTCCTCTTCCCTGCAAGCGTTGGTGTTTATATCATTATGTCAAGTGCTCTTTCATTTATTCAGATGATTATTATGAATAAAGTATTTTCACCTAAAAAAGTACTTGCTAAAGAAATGGTAAATGAAACAATCAATCGCCGAGCAAGAGAAAAAATACTTAAAAATGTATCAGAAAAGAAAAACGAAGAATAACTGAGGTATAAATATGATAAAAGAAGCAATCGGAACCGGTACAACGGTTGACGAGGCAAAAGCTGCTGCCATGCTTGAACTTGGCATTAGTGACTTCGATGAATTTACAGTTGAAGTTATACAAACTCCAACAAAGAAAATTCTTGGTCTTTTCGGT